>NZ_DJSX01000029.1:0-19784 GCF_002439135.1 Pseudomonas sp. UBA6323
CTTAGATTCAGCAATAAGCATTTGCTCAGCAGTGCTGGGAGATTTTGGCTTTACACACCAATGAGTAAAATTCAGCCTACAAGGTTTCGGCTTAGGTGAGAAATCGGTGAAATCCCAAACTAAATCACGAAAATAAGAAACAGGGTTACCTTCTTTATCCCAACTGACCGGCATATCAGCTAAGCTAACGAAAGTACAATCACTTGCAAGTAACGGCACGCCAAGTAAATTCGGAATATTCCTCATACAAGGACTCCAACTTGAATGAGAACCTCAATCCTACCTTCCCAATAGGGATCTAGCTGATGCTCCTCGTTAACACTTTTCTCAATTTTGGACACCATCTCAGCGGTTTCGCTAGACACCCCTCTAATGTGCTCAATAATTCCATCCAATCTTTCGATAACAGGCTTATACCAAATATCCTGCGACAAGTCGGTGGGATTTACATACGAAATCCTCTCAATAAAATACCTACAGCTTAGCAACTTTCTGACACTCTTCTCGTCTACATAAACCCTAAAATTACCACAGAATAAGCATCCAAAATCACCTTTGCAGTCTGGTGTAACAGGGGCATTCGATTCAGGTTGCGGAACCCCTGGCTTTTGGCACATCGCCACACCAATTTGGGTAAATTTCTTCGCCAGCCTTGCAACTACAATTAAAAGCCTTTTAAAAAACTCTGAAAATTGCTTTCTCTGATCGACTTCGCTCCCTTGCGAATAGTGCCCAAATATGGTTTGACGATCGCTCTGCAAAGCATTTGATGCAACATTAATATTGAAGTTCTTTAAGTGTGAGTTAGACTTCGCAGCTCTCCATTGGCGAGTTCTAACCAGCCTAAAGTTCTGATCCACGCGTAACATAAATTTCTCCATACGGTGGAAGGTGCCTAAATCTAATTCGCAAAATTTATCGCCTTGATGAACAGTGAAAAAAAGATAACTGCACTCAGCGCCATTAAGCAATTTTTCTCGAAACTCTAGAAAGCATTTGAACTCTGCAATAAAATCGGTTGAAACCCTAAAAAATTTCTCTACCCCTCCTGCACGCCACTTAATAACCTTAAAATGCGGGTCTGATTTTTCAAGCGTGTAAGAATTACCCCATGACAGTTCGCAGAGTTGCTTATAATTCATTGTAGTCTTGGACTGAAACATAGCAGCAAATGCATGCATAGCATGATTTGCCAGTACGATCCTATGAAAAGCTCTAGGGTCATTGTTCGCTTTTACGATCTGTCCTAGCAGTAAATCCCTACAAGTACGCGCCGTAGACTTGTTACTATATAACCCCTCTAACGCCTCTAAAGACCTAATACACCCATTATCAAAATCGATCGCTAATACAGTCCTGACAAAACTGTCAGTTATATTGCTGAATGGGGAACGAAACTTCGTAATACAGGGAAAAACCCACACTTTCCCGCCGAGGTAAGGAGGCAGTTCCCATCTAAATGGATAGCTTTCAAAATTGGAGAAAAATTTTGAAAAACCTGTATAAACTGCCTTGCACATCGCGTACGATTTGGCTTGCTCCTCATCACCTGGAGTTTCAACTGGAATTCCATACGCATTACTAGTTTTAAGTGTAAATATGCCATGGCCGACACACTCATCACTAAATGCAATAGACACAATCTCAATAATTGTTCGCTGAGCTATCGCGTATTTATTAGTGGCATTATCATCCAGGCGACACTGAAGATTTAGATAAGAGCAATACTCCTTAACACACCCCCTACGCTCACTAGTTATAGTTAAATCAGCAAAACGAGATTGACTATCACACCAATCCAAAAAAGCCTTAATATATACCCATCGCCCCGCTACAGTATCAGGACTCAATCCACGAAAATGTCGCAACTGCAAACTGTAAGAGATCAAAGCAGAAACACACCTCGCACGAACTTCAGAGTAAGTATTTTTTACAACCCTTTTGAATTGCGACCTACTCCCCGCTTTTATATCTCTTTCAGCGAAACAATACGAACCTATATCAAAGGTTCTTCTCTTAATTTTCAGCACAACACTACTTGGATTTTCACCATCATAGACCTGCACATCCTCCACATCGAGAATGAATATTTCACGAGCTTCTAGGTTATGCATTAGCCACTCCACCCAGAGAGTGCGTCCAGTCGCCGCTCCCAATCAAGTTGAGCCTGCCGCGCCACTTTGTTATTAGCGTTATAAGACATATAGCCATCTAGAGCATTCTGAGATGCGTGCCCGAGCCTGAACCTTATATACTCCCTGATATAAGAGTCGGATAGTTTTTGCTCACCCGACAAAGAAGAAAGACTGTTATATAAGTTCATCGCAAAAGACGCTCTCAAATCATGAAATGCATACAAGAAGGCTTCGCCTTCTATATTTAGGGCCGGCCTGACTCTATCGCTAATAAACTGACGCACAGCTGCACCTTCTAATGCATATCTCTTCATGTCATAGCCAGGATCTTGAGCTGAGCGATAATAGGGCCCACCCCTATTACTGAGAAATAAATACTCTTTTCCTTGAAATCGCTCCTCCGACACTGCTTCAACCCGATGCTTATATCTCTCACTGCTTAGATATATCCGGAGTTTTTCTATCAATACCCATGGAACTAGCAGTACAAATCGCTTATTAAACTTTGTATCGACACCAGTGCCAGGTCCAACTTTGATGTAAGCACAGTTATTAGGGCCTTTCACACATGTCTCAACATACTCTGCACGCATTGTCAGCACGGTCTGAATTCTTGCACCTGAAAATAACGCTAAGAGATGTGCATACCACATCTCACTGTTACCTAAACGATACAATTCCTCTATCAGCTTATATTGCTGATCGTCAGTCAGGGGCCGAAGCCTGCCCCCATCGGTAATGATAGAGATGTCAACTGGATCGACCCCTCTGAAAGTTAGATCTGAAGTTTCAATTTTTTTATATATTGACTTACGACTTCCCCCATCGACTTGAATAAGAATCTGCTTATCCTTCCAAGGAGGATTATCAGGGATGAATATATTTCTCTGCCTTAGCCACTTATAGAAAGATATGACAGCAGATATTTTACGCCTCGCTGTCTTAACAGTAATTTCACCACCAGCGATCCTTAGTTTCAGATGCGCTCGATAGCGATATGTCACTCGTTGATACAGTTCGGATGGGAAATAGCGAAAACTTAAACTCTCTTCGTCTAGATAACGGCGAAATAGCGCTAAATCCTTAGCCAGTGAAGCGCAGGTTTTTACATGAACCTGTTCATCGTAAAATTTACTAGCGAGAAAGACACACGCCTCAGGCCAAGGAGCGCCATCAGCGGCTACCACGATTGGAAATGTGAACTGCTGGTTAACAGCGTGGTTGGCCCATGCATTCAGAACGGGAGAGGAGCGATAGGTGACGAGAGGCGTACTCACCACCCCTTCGGCCGGATAAGCCAGAGCAGCCGTGTGGCTCAGCGAAAAATACTTGAGATGTACGGAACGCGCTTGATCGAGAGACATGGACGGTTCTCATTTGCTGAGCGACTTGTCCATATGTAGAACACTTTGGAAGGGTGTCAAATCAGTGAAAACTTCGGGGTGCGTCCGGGTCCTCGACGAAGGCCAGGATGCTGGTGCCGTGCTTCATCGGCCCCGGCTCTCGGGTGATCTTGCCGCCGCGGCCGCGAATATCCTCGCAGGCCTTGTAGACGTCCTCGACTTCCAGGGCGATATGACCGTAGCCGGTACCCAGCTCATAGTGCTCAACGCCCCAGTTGTGGGTCAGCTCGATCACGCTGTTGTGCGCCTCGTCGCCGTAACCGACGAACGCCAGGGTGAACTTACCGTCCGGATAGTCCTTGCGCCGCAGCAGGGTCATGCCCAGCACTTCGGTGTAGAAGGCGATGGATTTGTCCAGGTCGCCGACGCGCAGCATGGTATGCAGCAGTCTCATCAGATTTCCCCCTTCTAGCAAGCAGAACCCCGGCACTTGGCCGGGGTCCTTGTGACGCAAGAGTTTTAGCTTAGACCAGCTTGCGGCCCTTGCCTGCAGCGATACGCATACGCAGGGCGTTGAGCTTGATGAAGCCCGCCGCGTCCTGCTGGTTGTAGGCGCCGCCATCTTCCTCGAAGGTCGCGATATTGGCGTCGAACAGCGAATCGTCGGACTTGCGACCAGTGACGATGACGTTGCCCTTGTACAGCTTCAGGCGGACCACGCCGTTCACGTTGGCTTGGGAGGCGTCGATCATCTGTTGCAGCATCAGACGCTCCGGGCTCCACCAGAAACCGTTGTAGATCAGGCTGGCGTATTTCGGCATCAGCTCGTCTTTGAGGTGAGCCACTTCACGGTCGAGGGTGATCGACTCGATGGCGCGGTGGGCCTTGAGCATGATGGTGCCGCCGGGGGTTTCGTAGCAGCCGCGGGACTTCATGCCAACGAAACGGTTCTCGACGATGTCCAGACGACCGATGCCGTTCTCGCCGCCAATGCGGTTCAGTTCGGCCAGCACCTGCGCCGGGCTCATGTCCTTGCCGTCGATGGCGACGATGTCGCCGGCGCGGTAGGTCAGCTCGATATAAGTCGGTGCGTCCGGTGCTGCCTCAGGGGAGACAGTCCATTTCCACATGTCTTCTTCGTGCTCGGTCCAGGTGTCTTCCAGCACGCCACCTTCATAGGAGATGTGCAGCAGGTTGGCGTCCATGGAGTACGGCGACTTCTTCTTGCCGTGGCGCTCGATCGGGATGGCGTGCTTCTCGGCGTAGTCCATCAGCTTCTCGCGCGACAGCAGGTCCCACTCACGCCACGGGGCGATGACTTTTACACCCGGCTTCAGCGCATAGGCGCCCAGTTCGAAACGCACCTGGTCGTTGCCCTTGCCGGTCGCACCGTGGGAGATGGCGTCGGCACCGGTCTCGTTGGCGATTTCGATCAGGCGCTTGGCGATCAGCGGGCGGGCGATGGAGGTACCCAGCAGGTATTCGCCTTCGTAGACGGTGTTGGCGCGGAACATCGGGTAGACGAAATCGCGGACGAACTCCTCGCGCAGGTCGTCGATGTAGATTTCCTTAACGCCCATTGCCTGGGCCTTGGCACGGGCCGGCTCGACCTCTTCGCCCTGGCCGAGATCGGCGGTGAAGGTCACCACTTCACAGTTATAGGTATCTTGCAGCCACTTGAGGATCACCGAGGTGTCCAGGCCACCGGAATAGGCCAGAACTACCTTTTTGACGTCCGCCATGCCATCACTCCACGGGTTGTACGGTAAAACCGGTGATTCTACTGGCCAAGCGGCTCAATTTACAGGGGTGCGACAGTCGGAGTTGACCAAGCGACGTCAAAGTGGCTCAGGACGATCGGCTGCTTGGCGGATCGACCGGCGTGGTGGCGGGAGCGGGAGCACTCTGCTGCGGTGCCTCGGGCTGCGGCACACGATCCAGGCGCAGGGTCGCCCGGCGGTTCTTGGCCCGATTGGCTTCGCTGTTATTGGGCGCGAGGGGATAACGCTCGCCATGAAAACGCATGGTGATCTGCTCGACCGGTACGCCGCCGGCTACCAGATATTCCTGCACGGCCAGCGCGCGGCGGCGCGACAGGTCGCGGTTGGTCAGGCGGTTGCCGCTGTTGTCGGCGTGGCCGTCGATCTGAAAGCTGTTGATGGATGGGTCGGCCTTGACGAAGTCGAGGATGATATCGAGCTTGGCCTTGGCCATTGGGTCGAGATCGATGCCGCCACCGGGAAAGCCAATCTGCGCCTGACGAATCTGATCGAAGTTGACCGGCAGCAACTTGGCGGTACAGACCTGGTAATCGTCGTAAGCCTTGTGAAATTTCACCGGCAGCAGGCGCACCTCGAAGTTGTCACTGCCATTGAGGGTGCGGTGGCGCACCACCGGGCTGCGGCCTTCGAGCAAACCGGTGAGCAGGCGCGCGCCCTGCTCCTGCGAGCTGTTGAACGGAACTTCGCCGTTGCCGACGCTGACCACACCCAGGTTGATGTCGCCGCGCCCCGGCTGCCAGGGCGCCGCCGCTGCCAGCAAGGTCGCCGAACCAGCACCCATCCAGCGCTCACGGGCCTTGAGGCGGAAGGTGACCTGCTCACCGGCGCGGCGCACGAACTCGCCGCTGCCGAAATTACTGATCGGCTGACTCAGGCGGCACTCGAACTGATCGCCCTCGACCGTCCACTCCACCTTCTCCAGCCGGGTCTGGAAGCTGATGGCATGCGCCGGCAGACATAGAGGCATGCCAGCCAACAGGCTGATCAGGAGGAAATTGAGCGCACGCACGACAGGCTCCACGGCGGTTCACAGTATTCTCACGGGGTATCGGTCAGGCGCGCGGAAACTTGACCCCCCTGCGTGCGATTGTCGCGCCGGCGCGAGCGCGAGCTGACCCTTTTCAGTTAACATGCGGCCACGTTTTACCCGCCTGGAAGCCTCCATGTCCGATCGCCTGACTCTCCTGCGTCCCGATGACTGGCACATTCACCTGCGCGATGGCGCGGTGCTGCCACACACCGTCGGCGATGCCGCGCGCACCTTCGGCCGCGCCATCATCATGCCCAACCTGGTACCGCCGGTGCGCAACGCCGCCGAGGCCGACGCCTATCGCCAGCGCATTCTCGCAGCGCGCCCGGCCGGCAGTCGCTTCGAACCGTTGATGGTGCTCTACCTCACCGACAACACCAGCCCGGAAGACGTGCGTGCAGCCAAGGCCAGCGGTTTCGTGCATGCCGCCAAGCTCTACCCGGCCGGCGCCACCACCAACTCCGATTCGGGCGTGACCAGCATCGACAAGATCTTCCCGGCGCTGGAAGCCATGGCCGAAGTCGGCATGCTGCTGCTGGTCCATGGCGAAGTGACCCGCGCCGAGATCGACGTGTTCGACCGCGAGAAGACCTTCATCGACGAACACCTCACCCGCGTGGTCGAGCGTTTCCCGACGCTCAAGGTGGTGTTCGAGCACATCACCACGCGTGACGCGGTGCAGTTCGTCGAGGCGGCCTCGGCCAATGTCGGCGCCACCATCACCGCGCACCACCTGCTGTACAACCGCAACCACATGCTGGTCGGCGGCATTCGCCCGCACTTCTATTGCCTGCCGATCCTCAAGCGCAACGTGCACCAGGAAGCCCTGCTCGACGCCGCCACCAGTGGCAACGCCAAGTTCTTCCTCGGCACTGATTCGGCGCCGCACGTCAAGCACGCCAAGGAAGCCGCCTGCGGCTGCGCCGGCTGCTACACCGCCTATGCCGCCATCGAGCTGTACGCCGAGGCCTTCGAACAGCGTGGTGCACTGGACAAGCTGGAAGCCTTCGCCAGCTTCCATGGCCCGGACTTCTATGGCATGCCGCGCAACAGCGACAGCATCACCCTGGTACGCGAAGAGTGGACCGTGCCGGCCACCCTGCCGCTGGGAGACAACAGCGTCGTACCGCTGCGCGCTGGCGAGACCCTGCGCTGGAAGCTGCTGGAGGGTCAGGCGTGAGCGAAGAAAACTACGACGACGAACTCGAGCCCAGTCTGCCGTCCGGCCCGCGCACGCCCATGGCGGCGCGCTTTCGGGGCTACCTGCCGGTGGTCGTGGACGTCGAGACCGGCGGCTTCAACAGCGCCACCGATGCCCTGCTGGAAATCGCCGCGACCACCATCGCCATGGACGAGAGCGGCTTCCTTTATCCGGATCACACCCACTTCTTCCGCATCGAGCCCTTCGAAGGCGCCAATATCGAAGCGGCGGCGCTGGAGTTCACCGGCATCAAGCTCGACCATCCGCTGCGTATGGCGGTAAGCGAGGAGCATGCCCTGGGCGAGATCTTCAAGGGTCTGCGCAAGTCGATCAAATCGGCTGGCTGCAAGCGCGCGATCCTGGTCGGGCACAACAGCAGTTTCGACCTGGGCTTTCTCAACGCTGCAGTGGCGCGTTGCGGCATCAAGCGCAACCCCTTCCACCCCTTTTCCAGCTTCGATACTGCCACCCTGGCCGGCCTCGCCTACGGCCAGACCGTGCTGGCCAAGGCCTGCCAGGTCGCCGGCATCGAATTCGACGGCAAGGAAGCGCATTCGGCCCGCTACGACACCGAAAAGACCGCCGAACTGTTCTGCGGCATCGTCAACCGCTGGAAGGAAATGGGCGGCTGGGACGAGTTCGATCAGTGAGGCTCTGCACGGCAGATCGAACCCCATGAAAAAACCGGCGTCTGCCGGTTTTTTTGGTTCATCGCATAGCTTTGGGAACTTGCAGCTTGATACCGGACTGGCAAGTTTGTGTGTTCTTTTGCGCTATTTATATCCGGGCAAAGATCATTGGCGTGTCGATCTTTCGTCTTGGTTTCGCCCCTCACGGGCGAGTCACTTGATTCGCTGCGCTCACCCTTCGGGCCAGCCTGCGGCTGTTACTTCGCTGCGCTTCGTAGCTCTTGCTTGCCCAAGAGAAAGTAACCAAAGAGAAGGGCACCCCGACATCCGGGTTTCGCTTCGCTCAACTCCCCTCGCTCCGGCGCCGCTCCGGGGGCCGGCTTACATGGGCCATCCCTGGCCTTTTAAGCGGGGCCGCCATCGGTATTTCGCCGCATCCATGCGGCTCATCCCCCTACGCGACACCTCCACTCGGCCTTCTGACGGGACGATCAAAGTCGGTAGCGTTTGGCTTTTGCTCTTGAAGCGCGGATCTCACAGACGACGCCCAAGTCCCCTTCAGGAGGCCGAGTGGAATCACCGTGGAGGGGGTTGAGCGACATGGATGTCGCGAGAGCCGTGATGGGCCAGGGATGGCCCTTCGTCGGTGGGCCGCATCCGGTCGTGCCCCTGGAGCGGTGATGGAGCGAGGGAACCCCGGCGCAGCCGGGGTCGTATGCAGGGGTGTGTTTCTTTGCTTACTTTCTTTGCACAAGCAAAGAAAGTGAGTCGCCCGTAAGGGGCGAAACCCATCAGGACAGGCGGCGCGCTAACGGATAGTGCCAATTCATCGACAGCTAACACGTAATTGCCAGTCCAGTATCAAATGCATCCTCCCCGAAAACGCAAAGACCTTTCTCTACCCGCCCCCTAACGGCGGCTGTACCGTTCGTCAGACTCTATGAGCATTCGCAATCGATCTTTGACAAGCATTCTCATTAACATTAGTATCCGACCCATCGAACAGAACTACCAAGACGAGCCTTGCCTATGTACGTCTGCCTCTGTGAAGGTGTCACCGATACGCAAATCCGCGACGCAGTCTATGAAGGCTGCTGCAGTTACCGTGAAGTGCGCGGCACCCTCGGCATCGCCAGCCAGTGCGGCAAGTGTGCCTGCCTGGCCAAGCAGGTGGTTCGCGAAACCATCGCCGAAGTGCAGAGCAGTCAGGCCTCGCTGGCCTACCCCGCAGGTTTCGTCGCAGCCTGAAACACGCCGCCAGAATGCAAAAAACCGGATCCTTGAATCCGGTTTTTTTATTCCTGAAAAAGCGTCACCTGCGCTTACAGGCCGTCACGCTGCATATGGTCGAAGTCTACGGCGTCCCCAGGAGCGGCGTGCAGCTTGGCGCGGATGTCCTCGAAGATCGCATCGTATTCGGCATGCGCACGCATGATCGGGCTGTGGTTGGCTGGCAAGCCATGCTTGGTCACCAGCCGGGAGATCACACTGGCGAAGTTGAAGGCGGTATCGCGATGCATCTCGAAGACCTCTTCGAAAGCCTTGCCGTCGATCTCGCCGACCAGGCGCCCGTGCAGCATGGGCCCCTCCCGCGGGTCTTTGCGCACCTCATAGTAGAAATCGATGCTGTAGCCAGGCAAGCCGCCCAGACCAGACGGATTGCCGCGATGCAAGTGACCGGGTTCGAACATGAGGGCTGTCTCCTTTGCCGTAACGCCGTAGGTGCTCCCTGACGGGAGCGTGCGAAGAGTCTAGCCCGCTACCTGCGGTCCTGCATGCACCCTTTCAGTGCGGCGCCGAGTCCCCTGCCCTTTCCTGTACCAGCACCCAGGGGGCGACCACCACCGCCCACAATTGCGGGTCGCGCGTGAGCAGATCTTCGGCACGCGTATCTTCGAGCTTGCACAGCAGGCCCTGGTTCATCCATTGCGCAACACGAGCCTGATCATTCTCGGCCACGGCCTGCGCGACCGCCACCAGATCCTGGCTGCCCTCGACCCAGAGCAGCGCACCTCGGGCGAAGAACGGCTGCAGCTCCTGCCAACGAATCGGCGCTGTCTCGCCAAACAGCTTGGCATAGAGGGTGCTAGATTGGTCCGTCATGGTGTGTCCCGTTTCGATGGCTGTGAATGCAGCGCGCAATGATAGCGTCGGCAACTGCCCTGGCAACCGCACGACGTTCGCCAGCCGACTCAGGCCACGCCGTTTTTCTATACATTCCTTGCAATTTAGCGACAACTCCGCGTTTCGCCTCCAACTGCCGGCTTTTCAAGGCGCAAATCCGCGCTCTACACTGTTCCGGTACAGTTGCCGGAGGCATTACCGGGGTCACTGACCCGGTTCTGCAGCTTCGGCCGCAAGAACTACAACAACGAAAAACATAAGAGTGGAGCACTCATGAACAAGGCTAAGCAGATTTCCAAGCTGTTCGCGGCAATGGCACTGGCAGGGGCGGCCAGTTATTCGATGGCAGCCGACAACATCAAGATCGGCCTGGCCGGTCCGGTGACCGGTGCGGTTGCTCAGTACGGTGAGATGCAATTCATCGGCGCCAAGATGGCCATCGAGCAGATCAACAAGGCCGGCGGCGTGAACGGCGCCCAGCTCGAAGCCGTGGTCTACGACGATGCTTGCGATCCGAAACAGGCCGTTGCCGTTGCCAACAAGATCGTCAACGACGAAGTCAAGTTCGTGGTTGGCCACCTGTGCTCCAGCTCCACTCAACCGGCTTCGGACATTTACGAAGACGAAGGCATCCTGATGATCACCGCGGCTTCCACCAGCCCGGAAATCACCTCCCGCGGTTACGAACTGGTCTTCCGCACCATCGGCCTGGACAGCCTGCAAGGCCCGACCGCCGGCAACTTCATCGCCGATCACATCAAGCCGAAGACCGTTGCCGTGATCCACGACAAGCAGCAGTACGGTGAAGGCATCGCCACCGCGGTCAAGCAGACCCTGGAAGGCAAAGGCATGAAAGTCGCCATGTTCGAAGGCATCAACGCCGGCGACAAGGACTTCTCCGCGCTGATCGCCAAACTGAACCAGGCCGGCGTCGACTTCGTTTACTACGGCGGCTACCACCCGGAACTGGGTCTGCTGCTGCGCCAGACCAAGGAACGCGGCCTGAACGTCAAGTTCATGGGCCCGGAAGGCGTGGGTAACAAGGAAATCTCGGCCATTGCCGGCCCGGCCTCCGAAGGCCTGCTGGTGACCCTGCCGAAGTCCTTCGACCAGGATCCGAAGAACCAGGCGCTGGTCGAGGCCTTCAAGGCCAAGAACGAAGACCCCAGCGGCCCGTTCGTGTTCCCTGCCTACGCCGCCGTTCAGGTCATCGCCGAAGGCATCGAGAAAGCCGGCGACACCGATACCGCCAAGGTAGCGGCTGCCCTGCGTGCCAACAGCTTCGACACCCCCACTGGCACCCTGGGCTTCGACGAGAAGGGCGACCTGAAGGACTTCAGCTTCGTGGTGTACGAATGGCACCAGGACGGCACCAAGTCCGAAGCCAAGTAACCCCGCCGAAGAAGCTGATTCATGAGCTAGCGAGCTAGCGCCATGCAAGGCAGAAGCAGGCGAGGAAGCGGAGTGTGCTTTTGCACATGAGCATTCCGAGCCTGTTTTTAACGCAGCAGGGTCGACGCGCAGCAGATCATGAACAGCTTCTGAACCCAGAGCCCACTGCAGAAGTGGGCTTTGTCTATTCGAATTCCGGCCTCGCGCTGCGTCACAAGCGCCGCTTTACGCGATGCCCAGGAGTTAGGCTATGCCTGAGATTTACCATTACCTGCAGCAGTTGCTCAATGGCCTGACCATTGGCAGCACCTATGCCCTGATCGCCATCGGCTACACCATGGTCTACGGCATCATTGGCATGATCAACTTCGCCCACGGCGAGGTTTACATGATTGGCTCGTACGTAGCCTTCACCGTGATCGCCGGCCTTGCCATGTTCGGCATCGACGCCGTCCCAGTGATCATGGTCGCCGCCTTCGCCGCCACCATGATCGTCACCAGTGCCTACGGTTACAGCATCGAACGGGTGGCCTACCGCCCCCTGCGCGGCGGCAACCGTCTGATCCCGCTGATCTCGGCGATCGGTATGTCGATATTCCTGCAGAACGCGGTATTGCTCGCGCAGGACTCCAAGGACAAGGCCATCCCCAGCCTGCTGCCCGGCAACTTCATCCTCGGTGAAAGTGCAGCCAACGGCGTGGTGGTGTCCTACATGCAGGTGCTGATCTTCATCGTCACCTTCGTCACCATGGTCGGCCTGACCCTGTTCATCTCCCGCTCACGCCTGGGCCGCGCCTGTCGCGCCTGCGCCGAAGATCTGAAGATGGCCAACCTGCTCGGCATCAACACCAACAACATCATCGCCCTGACCTTCGTCATCGGTGCGGCGCTGGCCGCCATCGCCTCGGTTCTGCTGGGGATGAACTACGGCGTGATCAACCCGCACCTGGGCTTCCTTGCCGGCATCAAGGCCTTCACCGCTGCAGTACTCGGCGGTATCGGCAGCATCCCTGGCGCGGTACTCGGTGGCCTGCTGCTGGGCGTAGCCGAAGCCTTCGGCGCCGATATCTTCGGTGATCAATACAAGGACGTGGTGGCGTTCAGCCTGCTGGTGCTGGTGCTGCTGTTCCGTCCAACCGGCATCCTTGGCCGCCCGGAGGTGGAGAAGGTATGAGCCGCAACCTCAAATCCGCGATTTTCAGCGCCCTGCTGGTGCTGATCATCTCCTACCCCGTATTGGGCCTGAAGCTCAGCACCGTCGGTATCAGCCTGCGTGTCGAAGGCGCCACCGCCTTCGAACTCTGGTGCATTGGCGGCGCTGCTGCGCTGATCTTCCTCTGGCAACTGCTGCGTGACCACATCACCCCGGCCTGGGCCAAGCGCCCGAGGCTGCCCAGCGGTTCCGGCCAGCTCGGCAACTTCCTCACCCTGCCCTCCACCCAGCGCTGGATCATTCTGGCGATGGTCATGGTGGCGCTGGTGTGGCCGTTCTTCGCCAGCCGCGGCGCGGTGGACATCGCCACGCTGATCCTGATCTACGTCATGCTCGGCCTCGGCCTGAACATCGTGGTCGGCCTCGCCGGTCTGCTCGATCTGGGTTACGTCGGCTTCTACGCCGTCGGTGCCTACAGCTACGCGATCCTGGCGCACTACTTCGGCCTGGGCTTCTGGATCTGCCTGCCGCTGGCCGGCATGATGGCGGCGCTGTTCGGCTTCCTGCTCGGTTTCCCGGTGCTGCGCTTGCGCGGGGATTACCTGGCCATCGTCACGCTCGGCTTCGGCGAGATCATCCGTATCCTGTTGCGCAACCTGACCGATCTGACCGGCGGCCCCAACGGCCTGAGCATCGCCAACGAGAACAAGCCGACCCTATTCGGACTGTCCTTCGAGCGCCGTGTGCCGGCGGACATGCCGACCTTCCACGGCTACTTCGAGATGGCCTACAACTCACAGTACAAGGTGATCTTCCTCTACCTGATCGCCCTGCTGCTGGTGCTGCTGACGCTGTTTCTGGTCAACCGCCTGCTGCGCATGCCGATCGGCCGCGCCTGGGAAGCCTTGCGTGAAGACGAGATCGCCTGCCGCGCGCTGGGCCTGAACCCGACCGTGATCAAGCTCTCGGCTTTCACCATCGGTGCCAGCCTGGCCGGTTTCGCCGGCAGCTTCTTCGCTGCGCGCCAGGGTTTGGTGACACCGGAATCCTTCACCTTCATCGAGTCGGCGATGATCCTCGCCATCGTCGTGCTGGGTGGCATGGGCTCGCAGCTGGGCGTGATCCTCGCGGCCATCATCATGGTGATGTTGCAGGAGATGCGTGAGCTGAGCGAGTACCGCATGCTGTTCTTCGGTCTGGTCATGATCTTCATGATGATCTGGCGCCCGCAAGGGTTGCTGCCGATGCAACGTCCCCACCTGGAGCTGAAGCGATGAGCCGCACGATTCTCGAAGTAAGCGGCCTGTCCATGCGTTTCGGCGGCCTGCTGGCCGTCAACGGGGTGGGCCTGAACGTCAAGGAAAAGCAGGTGGTTTCGATGATCGGCCCGAACGGCGCCGGCAAGACCACCGTATTCAACTGCCTGACCGGCTTCTACCAGCCAAGCTCCGGCAGCATCCGCCTCAACGGCGAGGCGATCGAGGGCCTGCCGGGCCACAAGATCGCCCGCAAGGGCGTGGTGCGGACCTTCCAGAACGTGCGTCTGTTCAAGGACATGACCGCGGTGGAAAACCTGCTGGTGGCCCAGCATCGCCACCTGAACACCGGCTATCTGGCCGGCCTGTTCAAGACCCCGGCCTTCCGCCGCAGCGAGCGCGAGGCCATGGAGTACGCCGCCTACTGGCTGGAGCAGGTCGACCTTGTGGACTTCGCCAACCGCAGTGCCGGCACCCTGGCCTACGGTCAGCAACGCCGCCTGGAAATCGCCCGCTGCATGATGACGCGTCCGAGCATCCTCATGCTCGACGAGCCGGCCGCCGGTCTCAACCCGCGTGAAACCGAGGACCTCAAGGCACTGATCGGCATGCTGCGTGACGAGCACAACGTCACCGTGCTGCTGATCGAGCACGACATGCACCTGGTCATGAGCATTTCCGACCACATCTACGTGATCAACCAGGGCACTCCCCTGGCCGACGGCACGCCGGACGACATCCGTAACAACCCGGACGTGATCAAAGCCTATCTGGGGGAGGCGTAATCCATGCTGAGCTTCAACAACGTCTCAACCTTCTACGGCAAGATCCAGGCCCTGCACGACGTCAGCATCGAAGTGCAGAAAGGCGAGATCGTCACCCTGATCGGCGCCAACGGTGCCGGCAAGTCGACCCTGCTCATGACCCTGTGCGGCAATCCGCGCGCCACCAGTGGCAGCATCCGATACCTGGGTGAGGAGCTGGTGGGCATGGACACCCCTCAGATCATGCGCAAGAGCATTGCCATCGTGCCGGAAGGCCGTCGCGTGTTCGCCCGCCTGACCGTCGAGGAGAACCTGGCCATGGGCGGGTTCTTCGGTGACAAGGCGGACAATCAGGAGCAACTGGACAAGGTCCTGCACCTGTTCCCACGCCTGAAGGAACGCTTCGCCCAGCGCGCCGGCACTATGAGCGGTGGTGAGCAACAGATGCTCGCCATCGGCCGTGCCCTGATGAGCAAGCCCAAACTGCTGCTGCTCGACGAACCGTCGCTGGGTCTGGCGCCGATCATCATCCAGCAGATCTTCGACATCGTCGAACAACTGCGCGAGGACGGCGTTACCGTGTTCCTGGTCGAGCAGAACGCCAACCAGGCGCTGAAGCTGGCCGACCGTGGCTATGTGCTGGAGAACGGCCACATCGTCATGCAGGGCAGCGGCGAACAACTGCTCAACGACCCCAAGGTACGCGACGCCTACCTCGGCGGATAAGCGCAACCTGCAATATCGGAACCGCCCTTCGGGGCGGTTTCTTTTTGTCCGCGATTCGATCACCCGTCTCGCTGAACTCTTAAGCGGATATTTCCGCCCTCTTGCGCCACGCTCTTCGAGTATTAGCCTCAATAACTCAGCCCTTGCGAGACTGCGTACATGCGCAAACCCCTGCTGCTGCTATTGGTCATCACCCTGCTGCTTAGCGCCTGCAGCCGTGTCGGCCTGGCCTATCGTAATCTCGACTGGCTGATCCCCTGGAAGCTCAACGACTACGTGGCGCTGACCAGCGAGCAAAGCGCCTGGCTCAAGCCTCAATTGCAGGAACACCTGGCCTGGCACTGCAACGCCGAGCTGCCGCGTTATCTCGACTGGCTGCAGCGCAGCCAGCAGGCACTGAGCAGCCGGGACGGCGAGCTGATCACTCGCCAACTGGCCGAGGTCGAACCGGCCATGCAACGCATCGCGGTGGAAATCACCCCTAGCACCATCGAGCTGCTGCGCGGCCTCAGCCCGCGCCAGGTCGAGCAGTTATTGGCGTCACTGGACGAGCAGAACGCCAAGCTGCGCGAGGAATTCCTCGAGCCCCCCCTGCAGGAGCAGATCGACCGGCGCGCCGAGCGCATGGAAGAGCGCCTGCAGCCCTGGTTCGGCGAACTCAATGCCGAGCAACGCGAACGCGTGCAGCAGTGGGCGCAAGGCCTGGGCGATCAGAATCAGATCTGGATGGATAACCGCCTGGCCTGGCAACAGGCACTTCGCGAGACATTGGAAGTGCGTCGCGGCGATGACTTCGGCGCACGCATGACCGCCCTGCTGCAACAACGCGAACGCTTCTACACCAGCGCCTATCAGGCCAGTTATGAGACAACCCGCCAGGCCATGGCGGAGATGATCGTCGATCTGGTCGCTCAGGCCGACTCGCGTCAGATAGCGCGCGCAGACAAGCGCCTGCAAGGCCTGCACGCCGACCTGGCTGCGCAACAGTGCGCCACCGATCAGGCGGTGGCGCAGCGCTGAGGCGCCTGGTCAGAGCGGTGGCAGTTGCCAGTCGATGGGGGTCATGCCGTTCTGGCTGAGGAACTGGTTGCAACGACTGAAATGGCCATTGCCGATGAAGCCACGATGGGCGGACAGCGGCGACGGGTGCGGCGAGCGCAGCACCAGGTGCTTGGTCGGGTCGATCAGGCGCTGCTTGCTCTGCGCATGGCTACCCCAGAGCAGGAACACCAACTTGGGCTGATGATCACTGACCACTTCGATCACCCGGTCGGTAAAGAACTGCCAGCCCTTGTTCGCATGCGAGCCGGCGTTGGCGCGCTCGACGGTGAGCGAGGTGTTGAGCAGCAGCACGCCCTGATCGGCCCAGCTCTGCAGGTAACCGTGGGCCGGGATGTCGATGTTGAGATCGCGCTTGAGCTCCTTGTAGATGTTCACCAGCGACGGCGGCGTTTGCACGCCCGGCTGCACCGAGAAGCACAGGCCATGCGCCTGTCCCGGGCCGTGGTAAGGGTCCTGGCCGATGATCACCACCTTGACCTGATCCAGCGGCGTGGAATTGAGCGCATTGAAGATCAGCGGGCCCGGCGGATAGATTTCCTTGCCAGCTGCCTTCTCTGCCCGCAGGAACTCGCGCAGCTCCTTCATGTAGGGCTTGTCGAACTCCTCGCGCAGCGCTTCCTTCCAGCTGGCTTCGAGTTTGATGCGATCTTCGGTCATGCGCTTTTCCTGCCTGAGTCTCCACAAGAGCAGGCACGCTAGAGAAGGGGTTGCCGCAAGTCAAGAAAGGCCAGCCCGGCACGCGCCGAGATGCTTTGCTAGCCTTTGCTCATAGCCACCGTGATCGGACTCGAAGACCATGCCAACCACCGTCGATACCCTGCGCATGGCACTGCTCAATCGCTTCCTCAAGGGCGAGGCCAGGATTCCGCAGATGCCCGAAGCAGCCGTGCGCATCAGAAAGCTGCTGGACGATCCACGCACCTCGCTGGAACAGCTGACCCGCGTGATTACCGGCGATCCGCCACTGGCTGCCTGATGCAATTCTCCAACACCCCCCTGCTACGCGGCGACCGCGCCTGCAGCTCGCTGCGCGAACTACTCGGCCGCCTCGGTACGCGGCAGTTGGCCGACCTGGTGCTGGGTTTCAGTCTGCAGAATCTGTTCACCAGTACTGAACCGGCACTGCAGCAGGCCTTTCGCGCTCGCTGGCGCAGCGCGCGGGAGCGCGCCGCCTACTGCGCGGTATTGGCGCAGCGCACCGGACTGTCGCTGGACGACGCGATGCTCGGCGGCCTGTTGCAGGATATCGGTAGCCTCACGCTGCTCTCGGAGCTGGAGCACTGGCCAGACGTGCCACGTGATGGTGACACGCTGCACGAGCTGTGCGAACGTCTGTCGGGTGACCTCGGCGCCCTGATCCTCACGCGCTGGCAGTTGCCTTCGGCAGTGATCGAATCCACTCGTCTGTACGGCCAATGGCAACGCCAGCATGACGGCGCGGCCGACCTGGCGGATCTGGTCCTGCTCGCCAGCGCCCTGCAGAGCAAGGCCACCCTGCCCGAGCCGCTTCCGGCTCAGGCGAAGCTGGGCCTGGAACCCCCACTTGCCGAACTGCGCCAGGAGCTGGCTGGCGAGCTGCAACTGTGGAAGCGCCTGCTCGCCTGAGGACCGCGCTATACGGCCTCATCAGGCATCTGGATACAGCTTGCCCACATCCGCAAGCCGGTCGAGACTCTCCTGCACGCACCGTGCGGGAGGTCATATGAGCGACTTGAACGGTATCAGTCGCGAACGCCTGGAACAGGCGCTCGCTCACTCTACCTTTGCCCAGCTGCTCGGCGCCGAATTGCTCGATTTCGCGCCAGGCCGAGTCAGCCTGCAGGTACGTAGCCGTCCTGACCTGTGCCAGCACCACGGTTACATGCATGGCGCGGTAGTCGGCTTCATGGTCGACAGCGGCTGCGCCTGGGCCGCAGCGTCGATGGTCGGCGACGTGGTTACCAGCGAATACAAGCTCAACCTGCTCGCACCGGCCCTTGGCGAACGTCTATTGTGCCGCGCCGAAGTCCTCAAGGCCGGACAACGCCAGGCGGTCTGCCGAGCAGACGTGTTCGCGGTGAAAGACGGCCAGGAAAAGCTGGTGGCCACCGGGCTGGCAACCATCGCGCGGGTCTAGCAGCGACTAACCCTGATGCAGTGCCCGGTAATGACTGGGCGCCATGCCCACCACCTTGCGAAACAGCCGCGAGAAGTAATAAGGGTCTTCATACCCCAGTTGCTCGGCGACCTGGCGCACCTCGATATCGCCACGGTCGAGCAGGCGGCAGGCCAGGGCCATTTTCAACTGGATGAAATCCTGAATCGGCGCATGACCGGTCAGCGCACGGTAGGTCTTGGCGAAGTGAAAGCGAGACAGCTTGAACTGCGCCGCCAGTTCATCGAGGTTGAGGCTGCCATGCAGATGCTCGCGCATCACCGCCTGCACCGCCTCGATATCCAGCACCCGTCCGGACTTGAGATTGACCCGCGCCGGCAGCACTGCCAGTGAGCTGAGCATCGCCTGCAGACGGTGCGCGGCATGGATGAAGGGCAAGGCGTTGAAGCCCTGCCGCTGCAGGCCCAGCAACGCCTCGAAGTCACCAATCAGCCGCGGCTGCAAACCGATACGCCGCAGCGGCTGCGCTCCCAGCAGACGCAGGAAGTCCTCGCTGAAGCTGCCGTCAAAATGCACCCAATAGATCGTCCAGGGGCTTTGCGCATCGGCGCCATAGCCATGCGGCATCGCCTTGGGCAGCAGCAGCAAATCGCCAGCAGCGACATCCAATCGTCCATCTGCTGTTTCCAGCCAGCCCCTGCCGGAGCGGCAATAGATCAGCAGATGATCATCCGGCTGCAGGCGCCGCATCTGGTGACCGGCCGCGTCAGGATAGAACCCCATCGCCAGGGGATAGCAACCTGAGCTCAGTGCATGGCGTGCCAGCAGGCGACGCAGGCGCGGCGGTGTGATGAAGCGTTGCCCACCGAGCGGCAGCGGCCAATTGGAGGTCTCCACTCGCAGCCCCATGCCTGACGCTCCCAATAAAATCGGATCGAATGACAAGATCGTCCATCTCAAGACCAAGATCGTCAATCCACAAGCCAAAACGAAGTGGCTATAAAGGCTCCATACAAGAACAACAGGAGGCGACCATGCCCCGCACGCTCGCGCAACTGATCGACGGCCAATGGCTGCCAAGCGAGGCAACGGA
>NZ_DJSX01000022.1:0-34565 GCF_002439135.1 Pseudomonas sp. UBA6323
TTGATTGCCGAGTTAATAGCTAACCTCCATTCAAGACTTGATGCCATAACGAGATATACAGAGCCAACTTTTGGCGATGATATCCCGTTCTAAGAATACTTTTGGTTCGCTCCATGCTCTTACATTGGCAATGTAGCCCTCAACGCTTCGCGTTCACTTGCTGGCCGTGGCACACATTGATCGTTCCAACGCTCCGCGTGGGAATGCAGCCCTCGACGCTCCGCGTCCGCTTGTAGATCGTGGCGCATATGCATCCGCTGGCGACGCAGAGCGTCGCGGGCTGGCTCCCACGCAGAGCGTGGGAGCCATATGTTGCTTCCCTTAGCCTCACTAGCTACCTTCGCGCACCACCCGCCAAATCGTATTGGCCAGATCATCCGCCACGATCAGTGCGCCGCTCGGATCAACCGTCACGCCCACCGGGCGGCCGCGGGTCTTGCCGTCTTCGGTGCGAAAGCCGGTGACGAAGTCGATGGGGTCGCCTGAAGGGCGGCCGTTTTCGAAGGGCACGAAGATTACCTTGTAGCCCACCGGGTTCTTGCGGTTCCAGCTACCGTGCTCGCCGACGAATACGCCGTCTGCATACTGCTCGCCCATCACCTCGCTGGAGAAGTCCAGACCCAACGCCGCGACGTGGGCGCCAAGGGCGTAGTCGGGAACGATGGCGCTGGCCACCTTTTCATCATCCTGTGGTTTCACCCGTGGGTCGACGTGCTGGCCGAAGTAACTGTAGGGCCAGCCGTAGAAGCCGCCTTCCTGAACCGAGGTGAGGTAGTCGGGCACCAGGTCCTCGCCCAGTTCGTCACGCTCGTTGACCACCGACCACAAGGTGCCGGTGCCAGGTTGGATGGCCAGCGCGGTGGGGTTGCGCAGGCCGGTGGCGTAGGGCTTGTAGGCGCCGGTTTCGGCGTCCACCTGCCAGACCAGGGCGCGGTCAACTTCGGCCTCCATGCCGCGCTCGGTGATGTTGCTGTTGGAGCCGATGCCTACGTACAGGTAGCGGCCGTCCTCACTGATGGTCAGCGCCTTGGTCCAGTGGTGGTTGATCTCGGATGGCAGGTCGGCGACCTTGCTCGGCGGGCCGCTGGCCTTGGTCTGGCCTTCTTCGTAGTTGAAGCGCACCAGCTCGTCCTGGTTGGCGACGTACAGGTTGCCTTCGTGCAGCGCCAGGCCGTAGGGCGCGTTGAGGTCTTCGGCGAACACCGTCTGCAGCTCATAGGTGCCATCACCATCGGCGTCGCGCAGCAGAGTCAGGCGGTTGCCGCTCTCCACCGAGGTGTTGCCGCGTGCCTTGATTACGCCGGCGATCACGTCCTTAGGCTTGAGCTTGGCTGCGTTGCCGCCACGGCCTTCGGCAACGAGGATGTCGCCATTGGGCAGCACCAGGGTTTGCCGGGGGATTTTCAGGTCGGTGGCGATGGCGCTGACGCTGAAGCCTTCGGGAACGGTGGGTCGCTGATCGCCCCAAGGCGTCGGCTCGGCGATGGTCATGCTCGGCAGGAGGCCGCGTTCGGGTTCGGGCAGGTCCGGCTTGGCGCCGTAGAACTGCTGGTTGCTGCCGGGCTCCTCGCCGCAGGCGGCCAGTAGCAGGGCGAGGGGCAGGGCGGTCAGTGCGATGGCGGTTTTCATCGGGCATCTCCTGTGCGTGGCTGGGCCATGCCGACCCAGGTGGCGGCAATGGCCAGCAGGGTGACGATCACCGACAGGGCCAGGCCCTGGGGCATGAGTGCCCAGGCATCCTTGGCGTGTTCAAGTGCGTTGATGAAACCCAGCACCCAGGTGACCAGTAGCAGCAGGA
This sequence comes from Pseudomonas sp. UBA6323, assembly GCF_002439135.1. Classification (NCBI taxonomy): domain Bacteria; kingdom Pseudomonadati; phylum Pseudomonadota; class Gammaproteobacteria; order Pseudomonadales; family Pseudomonadaceae; genus Pseudomonas; species Pseudomonas sp. UBA6323. The sequence goes on from NZ_DJSX01000022.1 coordinate 1,799, forward strand.
AGTAGGTGAGGGGGCGCGGGTTACGCCTGCGGAACAGCCCGACCAGGGCGAACAGCATCGCCAGGCCGGTAAAGACAAGGGCGCCGGCGATCAGCCAGGAGGCGAAATTGCTCCATTGGATCTGATAGCTGCGGTAGTAGGCGATGTCGGCAATCAGGGCGCCGAGAAAAAGCGGCACCTGGCCGCACAGCAGGGTGGCGTGTAAGGGGCTGAGAATGTTGGCGTAAGCGTACGGAGTTGCAGTGGTGGTGGTCACGGCAGATCCCTCTTGGGTCGATGACTGATGGCGGCTCACTCGCAGTGGCCTCGATCCGACTGTTCCTAAAAAGGGATTGCCTTGTGCCGGCATGGTTCAGTTGTTTTTGACAGCGGCCCAGACAGTAATGCGTCTAGCCCGGCGCCTGGATGATCTATAGGAGCGGATTTATCCGCGAGCCGATAGTGAGCATCGCGGCTGAAGCCGCTCCTACAGAGACGAGGTGTTGCTGCGGTGGTGAAGCTCAGTCCCAGCCCTTGGGGCATTGCACGCAGCCGGGCATGTTGGCGTCCTGGAAGTTGCCGAAGCGGGTGCGCGCGCCGGTGAGGTTGGCATTTTCCAGGTTGGAGCCGCCGAGCTTCACCTCCTGCAGGTTGGCATTTTCCAGATGTGCACCCTTGAGGTCGGCCTTGCTCAGCCAGGTCATTTCCAAGTTAGCGGCCTGCAGCTGGACGTTGTGCAGCTTGGCGCCAGAGAGGCGGGCGAATTCCAGGTTGGCGGCGCGCATGTCGGCGCCTTCGAATTGTGCAGCCTGGGCGAACATTGCCCAGCCGCCGATGGCCACCAGGCTGGCGCCGGACAGGTCAGCCAGGCGCAGGTTGCTCTGCTGCAGGCTGGCGCGGGTGAGGTTGGCGCCGCGCAGCTTGGCTTTCTCCAGGTTGGCCAGGTCGAGGTTGACGTGGCGCAGGTCGGCGCCAGACAGGTCGGCACCGGACAGGTCCATGCGGCGCATGTCGAGGTTGCGCAGGTCGGCACCACGCAGGTTGGCGTTGGGGCATTTGCTGTCGGGTTCGATGCGGCAGCCGTTGATCTGCGGCACGCCGTCATTCTGGGTTTCAGCGCCGATGGCGTGGCTGCCGATTACCAGTAGCAGGACCGGGATAAGCAGGGGCAGGTAGTTCATGGTGAGTCCTCGGGGTGATAGCCTGGTTCGCTTCGCGGCTGAAACGGAATGCCGCCCAGCCGCTCCTACAGGCAAAGGCGCATAGCGCACTCAGGTGCGCCATGCGTTGGGCCTTTAGCGTTGGGCGCTGGCCTTGTCCCAGCTCGGTAGCTTGAACACCCAGAAGGAGCCGCCCTGGGCCACCGGTTTGGTCAGGTCGGCCATGTCGCCGCCCCACAGCGGCACGGCGCCGCCGTAACCGGCGGTCACGCCGATGTACTGCTCACCGTCCTGCTCCCAGGTGACGGGCGGGGAGATGATTCCGGTGCCGACCTGGAACTTCCACAGCTCCTTGCCGTTCTTGGCGTCGAAGGCCTTGAAGTAGCCGTCGCCGGTGCCGGTGAACACCAGGTTGCCCTTGGTGGCCAGTACGCCGGCCCACAGCGGCAGACGCTCCTTGTGTTCCCAGGCGACCTCGCCGGTGGTCGGGTTCATGGCGCGCAGGATGCCGACGTGGTCGTCGTACAGGCGCTTGATACGGAAGCCCATGCCCAGGTAGGCGGAGCCTTTCTTGTAGTGCGCTTCCTCGGCCCAGTAGTCCTCCTTCCAGTGGTTGGCCGGTACGTAGAACAGGCCGGTGTCCTGGCTGTAGGCCATCGGGTTCCAGTTCTTGCCGCCGAGGAAGGGCGGGGAGACCTCGACCACTTCACCCTTGGTTTCGCCAGCCTTGGGTTTCGGCGGGCGCTGGCCCTCGTTCTCGACCGGGCGACCGGTCTCCAGATCGATATGACTGGCCCAGGTGATCTTGTCGACAAAGGGGAAGGCGTTCTTCAGCTTGCCGTTGGCGCGGTCGACCACGTAGAAGAAGCCGTTGCGGTCAGCGTGGGCGGTGGCCTTGGTGACCTTGCCGTCCTTGTCCTTGTAGTCGAACAGCACCAGCTCGTTGTTGCCGGAGAAGTCCCACGCATCGTTCGGGGTGTGCTGGTAGAACCACTTCACTTCGCCGGTGGTCGGGTCGACGCCAACCTGGCCGGAGGTGTACAGGCTGTCGTAGTCCTTGGGATTGCCGCCGTCGCTGGTGCGCGCCCAGCCGTTCCATGGGGCCGGGTTGCCGGCGCCGATGATGATGGTGTTGGTTTCGGCATCGAAACTGGCGCTCTGCCACGGCGCGCCGCCGCCCTGGCTCCAGGCTTCCTTCTTGCCGGTCGGGTGGTTGGGATCGTCCGGCCAGCTCGGCGCCTTGATGTCGCCGGTCGGGGTGCTGTCCTTGCCGTTCAGGCGACCCATGTGGCCTTCGACAAAGGGGCGCATCCAGACTTCCTCACCGGTATCCGGGTCGCGGGCGAACAGGCGGCCGACCACGCCGAACTCGTCACCGGAGCTTCCATGGATCAGCAGCACCTTGCCGCTCTTGCCGTCCTTCACGATGGTCGGCGCGCCGGTCATGGTGTAGCCAGCGGAGTGGTCGCCAAATTTCTTGTTCCAGACCACCTTGCCGGTGTCCTTGTTCAGCGCCACGACGCGGGCGTCGAGGGTGCCGAAGTAGATCTTGTCGCCATAGATGGCGGCGCCGCGGTTGACCACGTCGCAGCACGGGCGGATGTCGTCGGGCAGGCGATGGCTGTAGGTCCACAGGCGCTTGCCGGTCTTGGCGTCGAGGGCGAACACGCGCGAGTAGGAGCCGGTCACGTAGACCACGCCGTCGTGGATGATGGCCTGGGACTCCTGGCCGCGCTGCTTCTCGTCACCGAAGGAGTAGCTCCAGGCCGGGGTCAGCTTGAACACATTGTTGGCGTTCACTTGGGCCAGCGGGCTCCAGCGCTGGGCGTTGGTGCCCATGCCGTACTGCAGCACGTTGCTGGTGGTGGTGTGGTCGTTGGCAATGTCTTCCCAGGTGACCGGCTTGGCCAACGCGCCCTGGCTCAGCGCCAGGCCGCCGGCCAGCATCAGGGCGAGCGCCAGGGGGCGCGGGGTGCTGGGTAGGTTTCTTGTTGTCATGGTTGTGCTTCCCGTTGAAGAAAGTGATCGCCGCAGTGGCAAGTCGATGGTGGTACCCGGCCACCTTTGCGCCTACGGAAAAACTCCCGCCTTCACCGGGAGGATTTCCCGTTCGGGGCATGACTTGGACTTGCTGCCAAGGCATCGCCAGCACCCCGACCCAAGCCCTACTACCAAGGGACTAGAACGCGACCACCAAAGCAGCATTCGGCGCGTTGCGCGGCCTTTCTAAGATGGTCGGCACAAGCTCTGAACGGGCTGTCTTGCGTGCATTAGATGAGGTCCTAGCCATGAACAAGAAGATCCAACCCACCCTGGCGTTGCTGCTGCTCGCCGCGTCGACCAACCTCTGGGCGCACGGCGATGTGGTACCGCAGGCAGTGAACACCGACGGCCTGGAGCCACTGGGTGAGGAATGGCTGGAAGAGAACCCCTATCGCGACAACCCGCGCGCCATCGAGATCGGCTCCTCTGCCTACAACCAGAACTGCGCCGCCTGCCATGGCCTGGAAGCCAAGTCCGGCGGTATCGCTCCGGACCTGCGCCTGTTGGAACTGGGTGCCAGCGGTGATGAATGGTTCAAGGAGCGGGTGATCAACGGTGCGGTGCGCGACGGGCGTGTGTACATGCCGAAGATGGCCGACTACCTCAGCCAGGAAGCCCTGTGGGCGGTGCGTACCTATCTGGAAAGCGTGCACGTCGAGGAGTAAGCGCTCGATGATAAATCTGCTGCGCTCGGCATCTCGCGTTTTGGCGGTGTTCGCGATGCTCATGTATGCCAATACATTCCGCTTGCTGCGCGCAGGCCCAGCGCGACCTGCCATTGCTCGCGACGATTTCTTCATAAGCGCTCGCGTCATGCGCCTGCTGGTCCTCCTGTGTGGCCTGCTGCTTTGCCTGGGTACGGCCCAGGCGCAGGTGCGCGACTTCGACCGCATCACCGAGTCGGGCACTCTGCGTGTGGCGCTGTACCAGAACTTCCCGCCATACAGCTATGAGCAGGATGGCCAGCCGCGTGGCGTCGATTACGAGCTGGCCAAGGCGTTGGCCGAAGGGCTTGGCCTCAAGCTGGAACTGGTGTGGGCGCCGCCGGGTGAGAAGCTAGACGACGACCTGCGCGACTACATCTGGCGTGGCCGGGTGACCGCGCAGGGCCAGCTGGCCGATGTGATGCTGCGTGTGCCTTACGACCGTGACTATGCGCAAATGCGCAATGAGTTGGGCGAGCTGGTCAACGAACGCGTGGTGATGTTCGGCCCCTATCAGCGTGAGCGCTGGCAACTGGCTTTCGATCGTCGGCGTCTGCCCGAAGTGCCGAGCATCGTTGCGCTGCGCCAGCACCCGGTGGGGGTGGAAGTCGAGAGCGTGCCCTCGTTCTACCTGAGCTCGGTGCACAGCGGCATGCTCAGCCAGGAAACCCGACACTACCCGACGCCGAAGCAGGCATTTGCCGCCATGCAGGGTGGTGAGGTGGATGCGGTGATGGCGCTGCGTGGCGAGGTGGACTGGCTGGTGCGCGAGGCCAATGACCCGCAACTGGCGTTGGCCGAGAACGCCTACCCGGACATGGGACGGCAGATCTGGGAAATCGGCATGGCGGTGCACGAAACCAATCGGCAACTGGCCTACGCCCTGGAAGAACAGCTGGAAAACATGATCCTCGACGGCTCACTCGAGCGCCTGTACGCGCGCTACGGGCTGCGCTACGAGAAGCCAGAACAATACCAATAAGAGTCGAGCCGGAGGTGGGCGATGGATTGGCGTAGCCTGATGTTGCTGGCCCTGTTTGCCTGGGCCTGGGAAGTGCGGGCGGCCGCGCCCGATCCGGTCACCTCGGTGATGTGGGACTACTACCACCAGCGTCTGCTGAACGGTGAGGCTTTCGTCTTCGACGACAAGGTTCGCCTCGAGTTGCCGCCATTCGCCGAGGATGCGCGCCAGGTGCCGATCCAGATCGACGCCAGCGCCTACCGCGGCAAGGTCAAGCGCATTCTGGCCTGGGCCGAGCTCAACCCGATCCCGCGTATTCTCGACTTCGCTCCCGGCGAGCATCTGGAGCCGAGTCTGGCCATTCGCATCCGTGTCGAGCAGGCCACGCCGATTCGCGCGGCGGTGCTCACCGACGATGGCGTCTGGCATATCGGCTCGGCCCGCGTCGAAGCAGCGGGTGGCGGCTGCACTGCGCCCAGCGTGGTGCGCGCCGAGGCCGGCTGGGAGGAGCGCCTGGGCCAGGTGCTGGGCAAGCGCTTCGTACGTGGCGAGGACAGCCGCCTGCGCCTGCAGGTGTCGCACCCGATGGACAACGGCCTGGTCGGCGGCATCCCCGAGTTCTACATCGAGCAGGCCGAGTTGCGCGATGCTGATGGTCAGGTATTGGGGCGCATCGAACTGTTCCCGGCGGTGAGCGAGAACCCGACGCTGACCTTCGATCTACGCGACGACCGGCAGGCCGAAGTCTGGCTGCGCGACAACAACGGCAACGAATTCCAGGCCGCGTTCTGACGACGGTTCCATTCGCCGCGGGGCGCGGCTCCTACAAGAAGCAACGATGCTCGCCCAGTCTGTAGGAGCCCCGCCTCGGGGCGAAGCACGCGGCTCAGGCAGATTCCGAGGAGAAAATCATGCGCTGGATACTGTTTCTGCTGGCTCTTGGAACCGGGGTGGCCCAGGCACTCGACTACCACCTGCAACCCCGGCAGATCGCTGACGGCGTCTGGCTGCTGGAAGGCAGCACCGATAATTTCGCGGCGGAAAATGGCGGCAATATCGTCAACATCGGCTTCATCGAAACCGCGGCCGGAGTGGTGGTGATAGACACCGGGCCGTCACGTCGCTACGGCGAGGCGCTGCGCCAGAGCATCGAGAAGGCCACCGGCAAACAGGTGGTGCGCGTACTGCTGACTCACCATCACCCCGATCATGTGCTGGGCAACCAGGCTTTCGACGGGGTGCCCATCGCGGCATTGCCCGAGACCACCCGGTTGCTGGCCGAACAGGGCGATGCCATGGCGGAGAACATGTACCGCCTGGTCGGCGACTGGATGCGCGGCACCGAAGTGGTGTTGCCCACCGAGGAGGTGCAGGAAGGCTCGCTGGAAATTGGCGGCCGACGCCTGCAACTGCTGGCGCTGCGCGGCCACACCGGCGCCGACCTGGCGATTCTGGATGAGCGCACGGGCGTGCTGTTCGCTGGCGATATCCTCTTCTACCAGCGCGCGCTGACCACACCGAACAGCCTCGGGCTGGACGTGTGGCTGGCCGATCTGGGTCGGCTCGAAGCGATGCCATGGAAGCAGATCGTGCCCGGCCATGGCCCGGTGACCAGCGATGCAGCGCCGTTCGTGCAGATGCGTGATTACCTGGGCTGGCTAGATGGCTTGCTGCGTCAGGGAGCGGAGCAGGGCGCGGAGATGAACGACTTGATCCGCGCGCCCATTCCCGAGCGCTTCGCCCAGGTGAATCTGTCGCGCTATGAGCTGATCCGCAGCGTCAGCCACCTGTACCCGCGCTATGAGCGCAACGCCATGGCGCGGGTGGATCGTCAGGATTAGCGGCGTGCGGTGCTGTGGGGGGGAATTGCGCTGTGGGAGGGGCTTCAGCCGGTACCTGTGCAGGAAGATATCGTCGCTGAAGCGCCTCCCACTCTTATGCCGGCTTCGTAGCCCGGATGAAGTCCGGGAGAAATATGCGCGCTATCCCCGGATTTCATCCGGGCTACAGGCTGCTCTTGTGGGAGGGGCTTTAGCCGCGACTTGCGTATAAGGGCGTCGCCGCTGAAGCGCCTCCCACAATACGTATGGGCCTAGAGCTCTTCGTCATCACGAATCAGCACGTAATGACGGCCGTGCTCGGTCTCTTCGTGGTCATAGACGTAATACATCACCACTTCGCCCAGGCTGGACTGCACGGCCACGTAGTCACCGCTCTCGGGCATGAAGAAATCCCGAGTTGCCGGCTTGGCCAGGCATTCGATATGGGCGGTGACAAAGTGGGTGGGATCTTCTTCGCCGTAGTAATCCTCGCGCTGGTGCGCATCCCAGTCCTGCGGCGGCTCGAAGGCGCCGGTGATCAGTACCTTGCCGTCGCCCAGATCCTGCTCTTCGGCATCCGGGTCCTGCTCGTCGGGACGATAGACCGTGCAGTCCAGTGCATCGGGATGGTTGAGAATTTCCTGGCGAGGTTGGGGCACGGGCGTCTCCGGTCAGAATGTGCGGGCGGCCAAGTGTCCGGCAAAGGCGTGGCCGCCGCAATCACCATGATCACGGCCTGTGCAGCAGGTATTGCTACCAAGGAACGAGGAAAATCGGCTGGGGGTGCAATTGTTGGGTGGCCTGTGCGAGCCAAGAATTTGCGGCAGACCGGGAAAAATTCCCGGCAATAACAATGAACCCGCAGAGGTAGCCGCAATGAAACACGCCGGTCTTCGCCAGCCTTTCCTCCTCACCGCACTCTGTGCCGCCATGCTGTTGCCGTCCGCCGCCGCGCTGGCGGTCACCGACGCCGAGATTCTCAAGGATGCCACCACCACCGACGAGATCGTCACCAACGGCCTCGGCTTGCAGGGCCAGCGCTACAGCCCGCTGAACATCCTCAACGAGCAGAACGTCAAGGAGCTGCGCCCGGTCTGGACCATGTCCTTCGGCGGTGAGAAGCAGCGCGGCCAGCAGGCGCAGCCGCTGATCAAGGACGGCGTGATGTACGTCACCGCCTCCTATTCGCGGGTATTCGCCGTCGATGCGCGCACCGGGCGCGAACTGTGGCAGTACGAAGCGCGCCTGCCGGACGATATCCGCCCCTGCTGCGACGTGATCAACCGGGGTGTCGCCCTGTATGACGATCTGGTGATCTTCGGCACCCTCGACGCCAAGCTGGTGGCGCTGAACAAGGACACCGGCAAGGTGGTATGGCGCAAGAACGTCGCCGATCACAAGGCGGGTTACTCCATCACCGCGGCGCCGCTGGTGGTCAACGGCAAGCTGATCACTGGCGTCTCCGGTGGTGAGTTCGGCGTGGTCGGCAAGATCGAAGCCTACGATCCGAAGAACGGCGAGCTGCTGTGGAGCCGCCCGACCGTCGAAGGACACATGGGCTACGTCTACAAGGACGGCAAGGCCGTCGAGAACGGTATCAGCGGCGGCGAGGCCGGCAAGACCTGGCCGGGCGACCTTTGGAAAACCGGCGGCGCCGCGCCCTGGCTGGGCGGCTACTACGACGCCGACACCAACCTGCTGTTCTTCGGCACCGGCAACCCGGCGCCGTGGAACTCGCACCTGCGTCCTGGCGACAACCTCTACTCGTCCTCGCGCCTGGCCCTGAACCCGGACGATGGCAGCATCAAGTGGCACTTCCAGACCACCCCGCACGACGGCTGGGACTTCGACGGCGTCAACGAGTTGGTCTCCTTCGACTACCAGGAAGGCGGCAAGACCATCAAGGCGGCGGCCACCGCTGACCGTAACGGCTTCTTCTACGTGCTTGACCGTACCAACGGCAAGTTCATCCGCGGCTTCCCCTTCGTCGACAAGATCACCTGGGCCAAGGGCCTGGACAAGAATGGCCGGCCGATCTTTGATGACAGCAACCGCCCGGGTTCGCCGAGCGCGGCAGAGAAGGGCAAGAGCGTGTTCGCCGCGCCGGCCTTCCTCGGTGCGAAGAACTGGATGCCCATGGCCTACAGCCAGGACACCGGCCTGTTCTATGTGCCGTCCAACGAATGGGGCATGGACATCTGGAACGAGGACATCGCCTACAAGAAGGGCGCGGCCTACCTGGGCGCCGGCTTCACCATCAAGCCGCTGAACGAGGACTACATCGGCGTACTGCGCGCCATCGATCCGAAGACCGGCAAGGAAGTCTGGCGCCACAAGAACTACGCGCCGCTGTGGGGCGGAGTGCTGACCACCAAGGGCAACCTGGTGTTCACCGGCAACCCGGAAGGTTACCTGCAGGCGTTCAACGCCAAGACCGGCGAGAAGGTCTGGGAATTCCAGACCGGCTCGGGCGTGATCGGCTCGCCCGTAACCTGGGAAATGGACGGCGAGCAGTACGTCTCGGTGCTGTCCGGCTGGGGTGGTGCGGTGCCGCTGTGGGGCGGCGAGGTGGCCAAGCGCGTCAAGCACCTTAACCAGGGTGGCATGCTGTGGACCTTCAAGCTGCCGAAGGAGCTGGTGGCCAAGCACTGATTGGTCGAAGCGCCAGACGATGGCCGGACACTGTCCGGCCATCGTCGTTTCTGGGCCTGTCAGCGGGCTACTGGCTGCTTCGAAATGCCACGGACGAGTTTTTCGTGGTCTGGAACGCAAGACCAAGCGAACGGGTCTAGCCTTTAGCTTTCATGGCCCGTACCTCGCTGCCAAAGGCCCGGCCCAGACCGCTTGCCGCTCTACTACCAAATGACTAGGCGATCTGTGCCATGGGCGCATACCGAGGTTTTCAGAGGCTTCCTAAGATCGAACCATGACTCGCTTCCCCGATTGGCAGCGGGCTCCGACAACAAGAGAGGTCAGCATCATGATTTACGCTAAACCGGGCACCGCAGGCGCCGTCGTCACCCTCAAACCGCGCTACGGCAACTACATCGGCGGTGAGTTTGTCGCCCCGCTCAGCGGCCAGTACTTCAGCAACACCAGCCCGGTCGATGGCTCGGTGATCGGCGAATTTCCTCGCTCCAACGCCGCCGATGTCGACAAGGCGCTGGACGCCGCACATGCCGCCGCCGATGCCTGGGGCCGCACCAGCGTGCAGGAGCGTTCGCACATCCTGCTGAAGATCGCCGACCGTATCGAAGCCAACCTCGAGCTGCTGGCCGTGGCCGAAACCTGGGACAACGGCAAGGCCGTGCGTGAAACGCTGAATGCCGATGTGCCGCTGGCTGCCGACCACTTCCGCTACTTCGCCGGCTGCATCCGCGCACAGGAAGGCAGCACCGCCGAGATCAACGACGGCACCGTGGCCTATCACTTCCACGAACCGCTGGGCGTGGTCGGGCAGATCATCCCGTGGAACTTCCCGCTACTGATGGCCGCCTGGAAGCTCGCCCCGGCCCTGGCTGCCGGTAACGCCATCGTGCTCAAGCCTGCCGAGCAGACTCCGCTGTCGATCACCCTGCTGGTGGAAATCATCGGCGACCTGCTGCCGCTAGGCGTACTCAACATCGTCCAGGGCTTCGGTCGCGAGGCAGGTGAAGCGCTGGCCACCAGCAAGCGCATCGCCAAGATCGCCTTCACCGGCTCCACCCCGGTCGGCTCGCACATCATGAAATGCGCGGCCGAGAACATCATTCCGTCCACCGTCGAGCTGGGTGGCAAGTCGCCGAACATCTTCTTTGCTGACATCATGAACGCCGAGCCGGCCTTCATCGAGAAGGCTGCCGAAGGTCTGGTGCTGGGCTTCTTCAACCAGGGCGAGGTGTGCACCTGCCCGTCGCGCGCACTGGTGCAGGAGTCGATCTACGACGCCTTCATGGTCGAGGTGATGAAGAAGATCAAGCAGATCAAGCGCGGCAACCCGCTGGACACCGAGACCATGGTCGGCGCCCAGGCCTCGCAGCAGCAGTTCGACAAGATACTGTCCTACCTGGAGATCGCCCAGCAGGAAGGCGCTCAGGTGCTCACCGGTGGCGCCGCCGAGCGCCTGGATGGCGACCTGGCCAGCGGTTACTACATCCAGCCGACCCTGCTCAAGGGCACCAACAAGATGCGCGTGTTCCAGGAAGAGATCTTCGGCCCGGTGATCGGTGTGACCACCTTCAAGGATGAAGCCGAAGCCCTGGCCATCGCCAACGATACCGAGTTCGGCCTGGGTGCCGGCGTGTGGAGCCGCGACATCAATGTCGCCTACCGTATGGGCCGCGCGATCAAGGCCGGTCGCGTATGGACCAACTGCTACCACCTGTACCCGGCGCATGCCGCGTTCGGTGGTTACAAGAAGTCCGGTGTCGGCCGTGAAACCCACAAGATGATGCTCGACCACTACCAGCAGACCAAGAACCTGCTGGTGAGCTATGACATTAATCCGCTGGGCTTCTTCTGATAGCCAGCACACGATCTGCTGCGCGTCGGCCCTACTGCGTTAGAAGCAGGCTCGGAATGCTCATGTACAAAAGTACACTCCGCTTCCTCACCTGCTTCTGCCTTGTAGGTCTCTAGCTCGCAAGATCGTGAGCCGGCTATGTACCAACGGTGGCGCGCTCGCTCCGGCGCGCCTCCTCTTGCCAGGCGAAGAACCCTACCCGGGTGGATCTGCATGCAGGCCATGGGCCTGAACGGCAGCAGATCCTTATCGCGACGCGGCTTCGGCCGCGTTTTTTATTGGCGATGGGGTTTGACTCTGCCTTTGCTTGAGCGTGATCGCGGATAAATCCGCTCCTACAGAAAAGGCGCGCCTGGCCGGTAGGAGCGGATTTATCCGCGATGGAAACTGGCACCGCGCCCACCGAGATCGAGAATGAATGCGCTGATTTCCGCCCACCTGTATTCAGCCAGGCGTTTTTATTGACGCATGTTTCAAGCGCGGCGATGACAGGAACCTTCGGGTGCGAGTCGTGCCTACTGATAGCGTCACCTACCAATGCCAGTGCCGATTCATCCCAAAGTACCATTTGGCCTCTTGCCTGGCGGGGGCTTAATGAGGGTGCCGGAATGCCCCGGCGCCATAACAAGAGGACCGCACCATGTGGACTAAACCCGCCTACACCGACCTGCGGATTGGCTTCGAAGTGACCATGTACTTCGCCAACCGCTGATCGCTCCTGGCCCCGGCTCGTCCGGGGCATCCCCCGCTGGTGACCTCCATGCATATCCAGATTCTCGGCTCCGCCGCCGGTGGCGGTTTTCCCCAGTGGAACTGCAACTGCCGCAATTGCCATGGCGTGCGGGCCGGTACCCTGCGGGCGCAGCCGCGTACGCAATCATCCATCGCCATCTCCGATGACGGCGAGCAGTGGATCCTGTGCAACGCCTCGCCGGATATCCGCGCTCAGCTCGAAGCCTTCCCGGCACTGCAGCCAGCGCGCAGGCCACGTGATACTGCCATTGCCGGCATTGTCCTGCTCGACAGCCAGATCGACCACTGCACCGGCCTGCTGACCCTGCGTGAAGGCTGCCCGCATCAGGTCTGGTGTACCGAGATGGTCCATCAGGACCTGACCACGGGCTTTCCGCTGTTCAACATGCTCAGCCACTGGAACGGCGGCCTGCAGCACCGGCTGATCGAGCTGGACGCCAAGCCCTTCGCCATTCCCGCTTGCCCGGCGCTGAGCATCACCGCCATCGCCCTGCGCAGTAGCGCGCCGCCGTATTCGCCGCATCGCGGCAATCCGCACCCGGGGGACAATATCGGCCTGTTCATCGAGGATACGCGTAGCGGCCGCAGCCTGTTCTACGCTCCCGGCCTGGGCCAGGTGGATGAGCAACTGCTGGGCTGGATGCGCCGCGCCGACTGCCTGCTAGTGGACGGCACGCTGTGGCGCGACGACGAGATGCGCGTGTGGGAGGTGGGTGACAAGCTCGGCAGCGAGATGGGACACCTGTGCCAGAGCGGTCCCGGCGGGATGATCGAGTTGCTTGACGGCCTGCCGACCGCACGCAAGATTCTTATCCATATCAACAACACCAACCCGATTCTCGACCTGGATTCGCCCGAGCGCGCCGAACTGGACGCCCACGGCATCGAGGTCGCGTTCGATGGCATGAGCATCGTTTTGTAGGCTGTGCGCACCGGGGAGTTCTGATGAGCCAAGCTGCCATGACACCTGCCGAGTTCGAGCAGGCGCTGCGCGCCAAGGGCGCGCTGTACCACATCCATCATCCGTTCCACCGCGCCATGTACGAAGGGCGCGCCACCCGTGAGCAGATTCAGGGCTGGGTGGCCAACCGCTTCTACTATCAGGTCAATATTCCGCTCAAGGATGCGGCGATCCTCGCCAACTGTCCGGATCGCGAAACGCGGCGCGAGTGGATTCAGCGCATCCTCGATCACGACGGTGCGCCGGGTGAGGAAGGCGGTATCGAGGCCTGGCTGCGCCTGGCCGAGTCGGTCGGTCTCGACCGCGAGCAGGTGCTGTCGCAGGAGCTGGTACTGCCCGGCGTGCGCTTCGCCGTCGATGCCTACGTCACTTTCGCTCGCCGCGCCAGTTGGCAGGAGGCGGCCAGCAGCTCGCTGACCGAGCTGTTCGCGCCGACCATCCACCAGTCGCGCCTGGACGCCTGGCCGCAGCACTACCCGTGGATCGATGCTGCCGGTTACGACTACTTCCGCAATCGTCTGAGCCAGGCGCGGCGCGATGTCGAGCATGGCCTGCGCATCACCCTGGAGCACTACCGCACCCGTGAGGCGCAGGAACGCATGCTGAACATCCTGCAGTTCAAGCTGGATGTGCTGTGGAGCATGCTCGACGCCATGAGCATGGCCTACGAGCTGGAGCGCCCGCCGTATCACACGGTGACGGCCGAGCGTGTCTGGCATCGGGGAACCGACCTGTGAGCGGATTGACTGGAACGCCCGACATGACCACCCTGACTTCGGATCACGTGCCGATGATTCGCCGGGGCTTTCGCCTGCAGTTCGAACCGGCGCAGGGCTGCCATGTGCTGCTGTATCCGGAAGGCATGATCAAGCTCAACGACAGTGCCGGTGAGATTCTCCAGCAGGTCGATGGCAAGCGGTCGGTGGCCGAGATCATCGACAACCTGCACCAGCGCTTCCCCGATGTGCCCGGCATCGACGAAGACATCCTGGCCTTTATCGAGGTGGCCCATGCACAGTTCTGGATCGAGCTTCGCTAAAGCAGGTCAGGAACCAGGGCCGCCGCTTTGGCTCCTGGCCGAGCTGACCTATCGCTGCCCGCTGCAGTGCCCGTACTGCTCCAATCCCCTGGACTTCGCCAAGCAGGGCGCCGAACTCAGTACCGCCGAGTGGATCGAGGTGTTTCGCCAGGCCCGCGAGCTGGGCGCGGCGCAGCTGGGCTTTTCCGGTGGCGAGCCGCTGGTGCGTCAGGATCTGGCCGAGCTGATCGCAGCGGCGCGCGGCCTGGGCTACTACACCAACCTGATCACCTCCGGTATCGGCCTGACCGAAGCACGTATCGCCGAGTTTGCCGATGCCGGGCTGGACCATATCCAGATCAGCTTTCAGGCCGCCGACGAGGAGGTGAACAACCTCCTGGCCGGCTCGAAGAAGGCCTTCGCGCAGAAACTGGCCATGGCCCGCGCGGTCAAGGCCCACGGCTACCCGATGGTGCTCAATTTCGTCACCCACCGGCACAACATCGACAATATCGAGCGCATCATCGAGCTGTGCCTGGAGCTGGAGGCGGATTTCGTCGAGCTCGCCACCTGCCAGTTCTACGGCTGGGCCGAGCTCAACCGCGCTGGATTGCTGCCAACCCGTGCGCAGCTGGAGCGCGCCGAGCGCATCACCAATCAGTGGCGCGACAAACTGGCGGCCGAGAACCACCCGTGCAAGCTGATCTTCGTCACCCCGGATTACTACGAGGAGCGCCCCAAGGCCTGTATGAACGGCTGGGGCAATCTGTTTCTCGACATCACCCCGGACGGCACCGCGCTGCCCTGTCACAGTGCGCGGCAGTTGCCGGTGCAGTTTCCCAACGTGCGCGAGCACGGCATCGAACACATATGGCGGCATTCCTTCGGCTTCAACCGCTTTCGTGGTGACGACTGGATGCCCGAGCCGTGCCGATCGTGCGACGAGAAGGCGCGCGATTTCGGCGGCTGCCGTTGCCAGGCCTTCATGCTCACCGGCGACGCCAGTAACGCCGACCCGGTGTGCAGCAAGTCGGCGCACCATGAGGTGATTCTCGCCGCGCGCCGCCAGGCCGACGAGGCGCCGTTGGGGCTGGGCGAGCTGCAGTACCGCAACGACAAGGCCTCGCGAATCATATGCAAGGCGTGAACGACCCGGACTCGATCTGGAGCGCCGAACAGGCTGCGGCCGCCAGTGCCGATTTCGCCGAGCTGCACGCTGCTCATGGCGGCGTGCTGTGGGTGGCCTTCGATCCTCTGCAGGCACGTTGCGGGCTGTTCTTCTGCCGCGACGGCGCTGTGCGCGAGCTGACCCCGCTAGGGTTTTCCGTGCGCAGCCGGGTCTACGAGTACGGCGGCGGCGCCTGCTGCGCCACGGAGCAGGGCGCAGCTTTCGTCAATGAGCGTGATCAGCAGATCTACTACCTGCCGCTGGCGGGGGCCGTAGGAGCGGCTTCAGCCGCGAATCTTGCGGATTCAAGGGAAATCGCGGCTGAAGCGGAATGCCGCCCAGCCGCTCCTACGAATATTGAGCCACAGGCGCTCACGGATCGCGTCAATTGCCGCTACGGCGATTTGTCCTTCGTGCCCGCCTGGCGGGCGCTGCTGGCTGTGGAGGAAAGCCATGAGGCGGGCGCGGTCGTGCATCGCCTGGTGCGTATCGGTCTCAGCGGTCATCGCCAGGTGCTGATCGAGGGCGCGGACTTCTATGCCGCACCGGTGGCTGACTCCACTGGCCAGCGTCTGGCCTGGATCGAATGGGATCGCCCCTACCAGCCCTGGGTCGCAACGCGCCTGTGCCGCCGTGAGTCCGGTGAGCGTACCTGCGTGTTGATGGGCGAGGCGGGGGGGCGGTCCCTGCAGCAGCCGCGTTTCGATGCACAGGGGCGGCTATGGGTGCTGAGCGACCAGGCCGGCTGGTGGCAGCCCGCATGCATCGATGCCGATACGAAGTGGCAGGCTGCGCCCTTCGATCACGCACCGGCGCCCTGGCAGTTGGGCGGCAGAACCTATCTGCCGCTGGAGAACGGCGCGCTTGTGCTGACCCGTTTCGAGCAAGGCACAGGCGTCTTGCTCGTGTGTGGCGGGGCCGCCCAGGCCGCACGCACCGAGTCCTTTGTATCTGATGCGCGCTACGCAGAGCGGCGGTTGGCCGAAGATTTCACCCGCTTTCGCTCCCTGGCCGCCGATGCCGAGCACTTCTACTGCATCGCTGGCGCCCCGGATCGCCTGCCGGCTGTGCTTGCCATTCGCCGAAGCGATGGCGCAGTGCGGTTACTGGCCGGTGGCGAGCAGCCATTGGCTGAAGAGCAGCTATCACGCCCCCAACCATTCAGCTGTGGGGTAGGTGAGGGCGAACGCAGTCACGGCTTTTTCTACTCGCCTGCATCAACCGGGGAACGCCCGCCGCTGGTGATTTTCCTGCACGGTGGGCCGACCTCGGCCAGTTACCCGGTGTTCGACCCGCGTATCGCCTTCTGGACGCTGCGCGGCTTCGCCGTGCTCGACCTCAACTACCGTGGCAGCAGCGGTTATGGCCGTGCCTATCGCCTGCGTCTGGCGGGCGGGTGGGGCGAGCTGGAAGTCGAGGACATTCGAGCCGCCATCGAAGCACTGGCCGGTGATGGCCGTACCGATGCGCAACGTGTGTTCGTGCGCGGTGGTAGTGCTGGCGGCTTTAGCGCGCTGCGAGCGCTGGCCGAACTTCCGCAGCTGCGTGGCGGTGCCAGCCTGTACGGCGTCAGCGACCCGCTGGCGCTGCGCCGGCTGACGCACAAGTTCGAGGCGGATTACCTCGACTGGCTGATCGGCGATCCGAAGCGCTATGCCGAGCGTTATCGCAGCCGCACGCCGCTGTTGCAGGCCAACCGGATCGACGTTCCGGTGATTTTCTTCCAGGGTGCGCTGGATGCGGTGGTGGTGCCGAGCCAGACCGAGGCCATGGTCGAGGCGCTGCGTCAGCGCGGTTTACCGGTCGAGTATCACCTGTTCGCCGAAGAACGCCATGGTTTCCGTCAGGCCGCCAATCTGGCCGAGGCGCTGCGCGCCGAACACGCCTTCTATCGACAGCTGAGCTGAACGCAGGTCGCATTGCATAAACCGAGCAATGCAGTAGGCTGATCGCCATTCCATAACAAGAAATTTCAGGCCGTTGTATGAGCCACGAATTGAATCAGCTGCGTAAGTTCGTTTCCCCCGAGATCATCTTCGGCGCCGGCTCCCGGCATAACGTCGGCAATTACGCCAAGACCTTCGGCGCGCGCAAGGTGCTGATCGTCTCCGATCCCGGTGTGGTCGCTGCTGGCTGGGCCGGCGATGTCGAGGCCAGCCTGCAGGCTCAGGGCATCACCTACTGCCTGTACACCAGGGTCTCACCCAACCCGCGTGTGGAAGAGGTGATGGAAGGTGCCGAGCTGTATCGCAGCGAGGGCTGCAACGTCATCGTCGCGGTCGGTGGCGGTAGCCCGATGGACTGCGCCAAGGGTATCGGCATCGTCGTTGCCCATGGTCGCAGCATTCTCGAATTCGAAGGTGTGGACACCATTCGCGTGCCCAGCCCGCCGCTGATCCTGATCCCGACCACCGCCGGCACCTCGGCCGACGTGTCGCAGTTCGTGATCATCTCCAACCAGCAGGAGCGAATGAAGTTCTCCATCGTCAGCAAGGCAGTGGTGCCGGACGTGTCGCTGATCGATCCGGAAACCACGCTGAGCATGGACCCCTTCCTGTCGGCCTGTACCGGCATCGACGCCATGGTGCACGCCATCGAGGCATTCGTCTCCACCGGCCACGGCCCGCTGACCGACCCACATGCGCTGGAGGCCATGCGCCTGATTAACGGCAACCTGGTGCAGATGATCGCCAATCCGGGCGATATCGCCCTGCGCGAGAAGATCATGCTCGGCAGCATGCAGGCCGGCCTGGCCTTCTCCAATGCGATCCTCGGCGCAGTGCATGCCATGAGTCACAGCCTGGGGGGCTTTCTCGATTTGCCACATGGCCTGTGCAACGCGGTATTGATCGAGCACGTGGTGGCGTTCAACTACAGCGCGGCGCCGGAGCGTTTCAAGGTCATCGCCGAAACCCTCGGCATCGACTGCCGAGGGCTCAACCACGCACAGATTCGCCAGCGCCTGGTCGAGCACCTGATCGCCTTCAAGCACGCCATGGGCTTCCGCGAGACGCTTGGCCTGCACGGCGTCAGCACCTCGGACATTCCGTTCTTGTCCAGCCATGCGATGGACGACCCGTGCATCCTCACCAACCCGCGCGAATCGACCCAGCGCGACGTCGAGGTGGTCTATGGCGAGGCGCTCTGACGAAGCGCTGGCCGGGCTGCTCGGTCTCGGTAGCCAGTCGGCGCGCAAGAGTCACTATCCCGAGCTGCTGGCGCGCCTGGAAGAACTGGAAACCGAGCGCAATCGCTATAAATGGCTGTTCGAGCACGCGGTGCACGGCATCATCCAGGCCAGCCTGCAGGACGGCGTGCTCGCGGCCAATCCGGCGATGGCGCACATGCTGGGCTATGACGATCCGCAGCAGGTGCTCTGGGCCCCGGGCGATTTGGCCCGGCACCTGTTCGTTGGCGGTTTCGATGAGCTGGCCCTGATTCGCGAGCGTCTGAGCCAGGGCCAGGCCCTACTGGGCTACGAAACGCGTTTGCGTCGTCGCGATGGCAGTACCATCGACGTGCTGATGAACCTGTTGCTCAAGCCCGAAGGGGAAGGGGTCTTCGAAGGCTTCGTCGCCGACATCACCGAGCGCAAGCAGGCGCAGCAGCGCCTGCAGCAACTCAATGACGAACTGGAACGTCGCGTCGCTGCGCGTACCTTCGAACTGCTCGAATCCAACCGCAACCTGCAGCGGCAGATCGAGGAGCGCGAACGTATCGAGCTGGCCCTGCGCGAGGCGCGCGACGCCGCCGAGGCGGCCAATCGCAGCAAGGACAAGTACCTGGCCGCGGCCAGTCACGACCTGTTGCAGCCGCTCAATGCTGCGCGCCTGCTCATTTCCACGCTACGCGAGCGTGAGCTGCCAATTGCCGAACAGAACCTGGTAGAGCGCAGCCACCTGGCCCTGGAAGGCGCCGAGGATCTGCTGGCGGATCTGCTGGATATTTCCAAGCTGGATCAGGCGGCTATCAAGCCGGATCTCGACGTTTATCGCCTTGAAGAACTGCTCGCGCCGCTGGCGTCCGAGTTCGAAAGCGTGGCCTCGGCCAGTGGCTTGCGTCTGCGCGCGCGAATTGCCAGTTATGCGGTGCACACCGATTTCCGCTTGCTGACGCGCATTTTGCGTAACTTCCTCAGCAATGCCTGCCGGTATACCGAACGTGGCGGTGTGCTGCTCGGGGCGCGTCGGCGCGGCTCGTTCGTCGAATTGCAGGTGTGGGACAGCGGGCGCGGCATCGCGGCCGATCAGCTGGACAAGATCTTCCTTGAGTTCAGCCAGCTGGAGGTCGGCCGTGCGGCCGAGCGCAAAGGCGTCGGCCTGGGCCTGGCGATCGTCGAGCGCATCGCGCGCATGCTTGGTTATCCGGTGCAGGTGCACTCGCAGCCGGGGCGTGGTTCGGTGTTCAGCATCCGCGTGCCGTTGGCGCAGGAGGCTCCGCGGCGCCAGGCGCCATCCTTAGCGCAGCCGGTCCTCGGCAACCCCCTGCCGGGGCGGCGCCTGCTGGTGATCGATAACGAAGTGGACATCCTGCACAGCATGCAGGCGCTGCTTCGGCAGTGGGGATGCGAGGTGGTCACGGCGGTCGATCTGAACGAGGCCCTGCAGCGTCTGCAAGGCAGGGCGCCAGAGGTGATCCTGGCGGATTATCACCTCGATCACGGTGTGCTCGGTTGCCAGGTGATTCGGCAGCTACGTGATGAGTTTTCCAGGCCGATTCCGGCGCTGATCATCAGTGCCGATCGCAGTGATGACTGCCGTCGGGAGTTGCAGGCACTGGGTGCGCCTTTGCTCAACAAGCCGGCCAAGCCGGGCAAGTTGCGTGCGGTACTCAGCCAACTGCTGACGGAAACCTGAACGAGTGCATCTGGCCAAGTGAACCTGAATGATTTCGATGGTGTCTATTGGCTACCTCGTCCCTCAGGAGATAACCACAATGACAATTTCCATGAACCCCGTTATGCGCCGTCTGGCAGCTATCACCGCGCTGTTTCACCTGTTGCTGGTGGTGCAGATTCCCGCTGCCAACGCGGCGATGGTCGGCACTCACGAGGTGATCGCCGAGCAGCAGCACAAGGTGGATCAGGAGCAGTTGATGGCCATGCTCAATGATGAGCAGGTGAAGGAGAAACTGGTGTCGATGGGCGTCGACCGTGATCAGGTCGAGTCGCGTATCGCCAGCCTGACCCCGGCCGAACTGGCGCAGTTCAACCAGCAGCTGGATCAGGCGCCTGCCGGTGCCGGTGTGGTCGGCATCATCGTGTTGTTTCTGGTGATCTTCATCATCACTGATATGCTGTGCGCCACCAACATCTTCAATTTCGTCAAATGCATAAATCGCTGATTCGCCTCTGCTGCATCGCTTCGATCGTTCTACTTACAGCCTGCGCTCGGTCTCCGGTGTTATCACCGGAGGCCGAGCGCCTGCCTGAGCGGGTAGAACTCACCGATGTTCCCTTCTTTCCCCAGGACGCCTACCAGTGCGGGCCGGCAGCTCTGGCCACCATGCTCAACCAGCGCGGTGTGCTGACGACGCCGGGTGCGCTCAAGGACAAGGTCTACATCCCCAGCCGTGAAGGCAGCCTGCAGGTCGAGATGGTCGCCGCCGCGCGCAGTCACGAAATGCTGGTGTATCCGTTGCAACCGCGTCTGGACGCGGTGCTTGCCGAAGTGGCGGCCGGTAACCCGGTGCTGGTGCTGCAGAACCTGGCGTTCGACTTCTACCCGCAATGGCATTTCGCGGTGGTGGTCGGCTATGACCGTCGAGAGCGCACGCTGATCCTGCGGTCGGCCACCACGCGCCGGCTCCAAGACAGCTTCGCCAGCTTCGACAGAACCTGGGCGCGCGGTGGTCGTTGGGCGGTAGTGACTCTGCCACCGGAGCGCCTGCCGGCGCAGGCCGATATGCACGCCTGGATGAAGTCTGCCAACGATCTGGAGCAAACCGGCAATGCCCAGCCGGCACGGCGTGCCTATCGCCGCGCCGCCGAGGCCTGGCCGGAGCAGGCGTTGCCCTGGTTCGCCCTGAGCAACAGTCGCTACGCCGATGGCGACCGCAAGGGTGCCGAGCATGCGCTGCTTGAGAGTCTCAAGCGTGAGCCGGATTTTGCCGCGGGTTGGTTCAACCTGTCCCAGGTGCTGGGTGAGCAGGGTTGCGCGCGCGAGGCGCAGCAGGCTCAGGCCTGTGCGCAACGTCTGGCGCCGGAGGATTCGCGATTCGCCGCATCACCCAAAACCAGTGCTCCTGGCGGACAGTGCCAAGCCTTGCCGGCCTGCCCCTGAAACCAACGGCGGGCCAATGCACATCCTGTAAAAGCGAATTTATTCGCGATCAGGGGCAGGCAAGAAGCCAAACTCCATCGCGAATAAATTCGCTCCTACGCATGCGTGAAGTTCAGACGCCCAGCTTGTCACGCAGCGTGTAGTACCAGGCGCCGATGGCGCTGAGCGGCACCTGGAACATACGGCCACCCGGGAAGGGGTAGTGCGGCAGCCCGGCGAAGGCGTCGAAGCGCTCGGCCTGGCCGCGCAGCGCCTCGGCCAGCACCTTGCCGGCCAGGTGCGTGTAGGTCACGCCGTGGCCGCTGCAACCCTGCGAGTAGTAGATGTTGTCGCCGATACGGCCGACCTGAGGCAGGCGCGACAGGGTCAGCAGGAAGTTGCCGGTCCAGGCGAAATCGATCTTCACGTTCTTCAGTTGCGGGAAGGTCTTGAGCATCTTCGGGCGAATGATCGCCTCGATGTTGGCCGGATCGCGCGCACCGTAGACCACGCCGCCACCGTAGATCAGACGCTTGTCGCCAGTGAGACGGTAGTAGTCGAGCAGGTAGTTGCAGTCCTCGACGCAGTAATCCTGCGGCAACAGGCTGGCAGCGACTTCGTCGGACAGCGGCTCGGTGGTGATCACCTGGGTGCCGCACGGCATCGACTTGGAGGCGAGCTCCGGCACCAGATTGCCCAAATAGGCGTTACCGGCAACCACGACGAACTTGGCCTTGATGTGGCCTTGCGGCGTATGTACCACCGGATTGGCGCCACGCTCGATGCGGGTAGCTGGGGATTGCTCATAGATCACGCCGCCCAGCGATTCCACTGCAGCGGCTTCACCCAGTGCCAGGTTCAGCGGGTGGATATGGCCACCGCTCATATCCAGCATGCCGCCAACGTAGCTTTCGGTAGCCACCACCTCGCGGATGCGTTTGGCGTCCATCAATTCCAGTTGGGTGTGGCCATAGCGTTCCCACAGTTTCTTCTGCGCTTCCAGGTGCCCCATCTGCTTGGCTGTAAGCGCGGCGAACACACCGCCATCCTTCAGGTCGCAATGGATGTCGTACTTGGCGATGCGTTCACGGATGATGCGACCGCCTTCGAAGGCCATCTGCCCGAGCAGTTGCGCCTGCTTGGGGCCGACCGTGCGTTCGATCACGTCGATGTCGCGGCTGTAGCTATTGACGATCTGCCCGCCGTTGCGACCCGACGCACCAAAGCCGACCTTGGCCGCCTCGACGATGCTGACCTTGAAGCCGTTCTCCAGCAGGAACAGTGCAGTGGACAGGCCTGTATAGCCCGCACCGATGATGCACACATCGGTTTCCACCTCGCCTTGCAGGGCAGGGCGTTGCGGAACGGCGTTGGCTGAGGCGGCGTAATAGGATTGTGGATAGGCCGTGTGCGCCATCTTGAACCTCTGTTCTTTATTTTTTACGAATGAATCGATGCTACCTGAGTTGAAAATGCCCGGCTAGTGCCCGTGCAAAATATTCAACGTTCCTGCTTTGATAAAAAAATTGGCCTATTTCAGTGAGTTAGCGAAAAAAACTGTTGACGGCCAAAAAGATCTGCGTAGAATGCGCACCCATCGAAGGCACATAGCTCAGTTGGTTAGAGCACCACCTTGACATGGTGGGGGTCGTTGGTTCGAGTCCAATTGTGCCTACCAAATCGATAAAAAGGGGTCGCTAAGCGACCCCTTTTTTATTGCTCGAATTTTTCGAGCAGGCTTTGCGAGTTTGTTTCAAGCGGCAGCTTGTCAGGGCTCAGGCTTTCTGAAAGTATCCCCGCTCTTTACTTCCAGTGACTCTGGTTCGGTCTGGTTGGCCTTCGGGCTCCTGCCATCGTTAGGTGGGTATACCGCTGAATCGCTTCCTGGCTCATCCCAACCCACGTGACCTTTGGTAGGGGTCACCACTAGGAGAGGAGGCGCCATGCCCATCATTACTCTTCCCGACGGCAGTCAACGTTCGTTCGATCATCCGGTATCCGTGCTGGAGGTCGCTCAATCCATTGGTGCGGGTCTGGCCAAGGCCACCCTGGCTGGCAAGGTAAACGGCAGGCAGGTCGATGCCTGCGACGTGATCGATACCGATGCCACCCTGCAGATCATCACGCCGAAGGACGAAGAGGGGCTGGAGATCATCCGCCACTCCTGTGCTCACCTGGTTGGGCATGCGGTCAAGCAGCTTTACCCGAATGCCAAGATGGTGATCGGTCCGGTCATCGATGAGGGCTTCTATTACGACATCGCCATCGACCGTCCCTTTACGCCGGAAGACATGGCGGCCATCGAGAAGCGCATGGCTGAGCTGATCGACAAGGACTACGACGTCATCAAGAAAATGACGCCGCGTGCCGAGGTCATCGAGCTGTTCAAGTCGCGCGGCGAGGAATACAAGCTGCGTCTGATCGACGACATGCCGGACGAAAAGGCCATGGGCCTTTACTTCCATGAAGAATACGTCGACATGTGCCGTGGCCCGCACGTGCCGAACACGCGCTTCCTCAAGGCCTTCAAGCTGACCCGGATTTCCGGTGCCTACTGGCGCGGCGACTCGAAGAACGAGCAGCTGCAGCGCGTCTATGGCACCGCTTGGGCGGACAAGAAGCAGTTGGCTGCCTATATCCAGCGCATCGAAGAGGCCGAGAAGCGCGATCACCGTCGTATCGGCAAGCAGCTGGATCTGTTCCACCTGCAGGAAGAAGCGCCTGGCATGGTGTTCTGGCATGCCAATGGCTGGACCGTCTACCAGGTGCTCGAGCAGTACATGCGCCAGGTGCAGCGCGAGAATGGTTACCAGGAGATCAAGACGCCACAGGTGGTCGATCGTATTCTCTGGGAGCGTTCCGGTCACTGGTCCAACTACGCCGAGAACATGTTCACCACGGCCTCGGAAAATCGCGACTATGCGGTCAAGCCGATGAACTGCCCGTGCCACGTGCAGGTGTTCAATCAGGGCCTGAAGTCCTACCGCGATCTGCCGCTGCGTCTGGCTGAATTCGGTGCCTGCCACCGTAACGAGCCGTCCGGCGCGCTGCACGGCATCATGCGTGTACGTGGCTTCGTGCAGGACGACGCGCATATCTTCTGCACCGAAGAACAGGTGAAGAAAGAAGCGGCCGACTTCATCAAGCTGACGCTGGATGTCTACAAGGACTTCGGCTTCACCGATATCGCCATGAAGCTGTCGACTCGCCCGGCCAAGCGCGTGGGCTCCGAAGAGCTGTGGGATCGCGCCGAGGGTGCGCTGGCCGATGCGCTCAACGAATCTGGCCTGGAGTGGGAATACCAGCCGGGTGAGGGCGCTTTCTACGGTCCGAAGATCGAGTTCACGCTGCGTGACTGTCTGGGTCGTAACTGGCAGTGCGGCACGCTGCAGTACGATCCGAACCTCCCCGAGCGCCTGGATGCCAGCTATATCGCTGAAGACAACAACCGTAAGCGCCCGGTCATGTTGCACCGTGCGATCCTCGGTTCGTTCGAGCGCTTCATCGGTATGTTGATCGAGCACTACGCCGGCTCTTTCCCGGCCTGGCTCGCGCCGACCCAGGCCGTGATCATGAATATCACTGATAAACAGGCCGATTTTGCCCGTGAAGCAGAGAAAACTCTCAATCAAAGCGGTTTTCGTGCCAAGGTTGACTTGAGAAACGAAAAGATCGGCTTTAAAATCCGTGAGCATACCTTGCTCAAGGTTCCCTATCTCTTGGTTATCGGAGATCGGGAAGTCGAGACACGATCCGTTGCTGTGCGCACCCGCGAAGGCGTCGACCTGGGGTCAATGCCTATCGAGCAGTTCGCCGCGCAGTTGCAGCAAGCGGTTTCCCGGCGTGGTCGCCAAGATTTGGAGTAAGAACTATTAAGCGTGATATGAGACAGGACAAGCGGGCCGCCCCCAAGGCGCCGATCAACGAGAACATCACTGCGCGTGAAGTTCGTCTGATTGGCGCGGACGGCCAGCAGATTGGTGTGGTTTCCATCGAAGAAGCGTTGAGCGCTGCCGAGGATGCCAAGCTGGATCTGGTGGAAATCTCCGCTGACGCGGTGCCACCGGTTTGCCGCATCATGGACTACGGCAAGCACCTGTTCGAAAAGAAAAAGCAGGCTGCTATTGCCAAGAAGAACCAGCACCAGCAGCAGATCAAAGAGATCAAGTTTCGTCCAGGGACGGAAGAAGGTGATTACCAGGTAAAACTACGCAACCTGGTACGTTTCCTTGAAGATGGGGACAAGGCCAAGGTATCGCTTCGATTCCGCGGTCGTGAGATGGCCCACCAGGAGCTGGGGATGGAGCTGCTCAAGCGGGTCGAACAAGACCTGATCGAGCTCGGCACCGTCGAACAGCATCCTAAGCTGGAAGGACGCCAGCTGATGATGGTCATCGCTCCCAAGAAGCGTAAATAACCTCCCGGGCACTGGCAGGCCTGATGGTTATCAGTTGTTAATGAATGCGGAGTACTAAACATGCCAAAAATGAAAACCAAGAGCGGTGCTGCAAAGCGCTTCCTGAAGACTGCTACAGGCTTCAAGCACAAGCACGCTTTCAAGAGCCACATCCTGACCAAAATGTCCACCAAGCGTAAGCGCCAGCTGCGTGGCAGCTCGCTGATCGGCCCGTCGGACAAAGCTAAAGTCGAGCGCATGCTGCGCGTTCGTTAATCGGTCAAGATACTTAGAGGTAATTACTCATGGCTCGTGTTAAGCGTGGCGTTATCGCTCGTGCTCGTCACAAAAAAATCCTGAAGCTCGCCAAGGGCTACTACGGTGCGCGTTCGCGCGTGTTCCGCGTCGCCAAGCAGGCGGTGATCAAGGCAGGCCAATACGCCTACCGTGACCGTCGTCAGCGCAAGCGTCAGTTCCGTGCACTGTGGATCGCTCGTATCAACGCTGGTGCTCGCGTCAACGGTTTGTCCTACAGCCGTCTGATCGCTGGCCTGAAGAAAGCGTCGATCGAAATCGACCGCAAGGTTCTGGCTGATCTGGCAGTGAACGAAAAAGCGGCGTTTGCTGCGATTGTCGAGAAAGCTAAGGCCGTTCTGGCTTAAGTCCCCCGACAATCACCGGGTTCGCCCGGTGGCAACGTCAAAGATAGGGGAAGAGCCTTAACAGCTCTTCCCCTATTTCGTATCTGGAGTCTGTAAATGGAAAATCTGGATGCATTGGTCTCCCAAGCGCTCGAGGCCGTGCAACAAAGCGAAGATGTCAATGTCCTGGAACAGCTCCGGGTTCAATACCTTGGCAAGAAAGGCGAACTGACCGCCCTGATGCAGACTCTGGGCAAGCTGTCGGCTGAAGAGCGGCCGAAAGCCGGTGCCCTGATCAACACCGCCAAGAACCAAGTGCAAGACGCCCTGAATGCCCGCAAATCCGTGCTTGAGCAGGCTTTGCTCGCCGAGAAGCTGGCATCCGAGCGTATCGACGTGACCCTGCCGGGCCGCGGCCAGAGCTCCGGCGGCTTGCACCCGGTCACCCGCACGCTCGAGCGTGTCGAGCAGTTCTTCACCCACATCGGTTACAGCGTTGCCGAGGGGCCGGAAGTCGAAGACGACTACCACAACTTTGAAGCGCTCAACATCCCCGGCCACCACCCGGCGCGGGCGATGCACGATACCTTCTATTTCAACGCGAACATGCTGCTGCGCACCCACACCTCGCCGGTGCAGGTGCGCACCATGGAATCGCAGCAGCCGCCGATCCGCATCGTCTGCCCTGGCCGCGTCTATCGCTGCGACTCCGATATCACTCACTCGCCGATGTTCCACCAGGTCGAAGGGCTGCTGGTCGATGAGGACATCAGCTTCGCTGACCTCAAGGGCACCATCGAAGAGTTCCTTCGCGTGTTCTTCGAGAAGCCGCTGGGCGTGCGTTTCCGTCCATCTTTCTTCCCCTTCACCGAGCCGTCGGCCGAAGTCGACATGCAGTGCGTGATGTGCTCCGGCAAGGGTTGCCGCGTGTGCAAGCAGACCGGCTGGCTGGAAGTGATGGGCTGCGGCATGGTGCATCCGAATGTGCTGCGCATGAGTGGCATCGACCCGGAGAAATACTCCGGCTTCGCCTTCGGTATGGGCGTCGAGCGCCTGGCCATGCTGCGTTATGGCGTCAATGACTTGCGCCTGTTCTTCGATAACGACCTGCGGTTCCTGGCGCAATTTCGCTAGCAGCCGACCCTCGTGATCGAATTCGTTTAAGGAGAACAGACAACATGAAATTCAGTGAACAGTGGCTGCGCAGTTGGGTAAACCCCGACGTATCCCGTGACGATCTGGTCGCGCGCCTGTCCATGGTCGGCCTTGAGGTCGATGCCGTGCAGCCGGTTGCCGGTGCCTTCAGTGGCGTGGTGGTCGGTGAGATCCTAAGTGCCGAGCAACACCCGGACGCGGACAAGCTGCGTGTGTGCCAGGTGAGCAATGGCACCGAGACCTTCCAGGTCGTTTGCGGCGCGCCCAATGCCCGTGCCGGCATCAAGATTCCGTTCGCCATGATTGGCGCCGAGTTGCCGGGTGACTTCAAGATCAAGAAGGCCAAGCTGCGCGGCGTGGAGTCTCAGGGCATGCTGTGCTCGGCTTCCGAGTTGCAGATCAGCGAAGACAACAGCGGCCTGATGGAGCTGGCGGCCGATGCGCCGGTAGGCAGTGACATTCGTGCCTATCTGCAATTGGACGACGCCAGCATCGAGATCGGCCTGACCCCTAACCGCGGTGACTGCCTGTCGCTCGCCGGCCTGGCCCGTGAAGTCGGCGCCATGTACAGTGCCGCAGTTTCGCCGGTGGCCATCGAGGCCGTTGCGCCTGCGCATGACGACGTGCGTCCGGTCGAGGTGCTGGCGCCCAAGGCTTGCCCGCGTTATCTCGGTCGCGTTGTGCGCAACGTCGACCTGTCTCGCCCGACTCCGCTGTGGATGGTCGAGCGTCTGCGTCGCTCCGATATCCGCAGTATCGATGCAGCGGTGGACATCACCAACTACGTGATGCTCGAACTCGGTCAGCCGATGCATGCTTTCGACCTTGCCGAGATCAATGGCGGCGTCCGCGTGCGTATGGCTGAAGAGGGCGAGAAGCTGGTGCTGCTCGACGGTCAGGAAGTCAGCCTGCGTGCCGACACCCTGGTCATCGCCGATCATGGCCGTGCTCTGGCCATCGCGGGTGTGATGGGTGGCGAACACAGCGGCGTGAGCGACAAGACGCGCGACCTGTTCCTGGAAAGCGCCTTCTTCGACAATATCGCTGTCGCCGGCAAGGCGCGTTCCTATGGCCTGCACACCGATTCCTCGCACCGCTTCGAGCGTGGTGTGGATTCGCAATTGGCGCGCCAGGCGATGGAGCGTGCGACTGCGCTGCTGCTGGAGATCGTCGGTGGCGAAGCCGGCCCGATCATCGAAGTCAGCAGCGAGGCCGATCTGCCGAGTGTGGCGCCGATCACCCTGCGTGCCGAGCGCATCAGCCAGATGTTGGGCATGGACATGGACGGCGCTGAAGTCGAGCGCCTGCTCACTGCGTTGGGTCTGAGTGTCAGCGCTCAGGGCGTCGGTCAATGGCAGGTCAGTGTGCCCAGTCACCGTTTCGACATCAGTCTGGAAGTAGATCTGATCGAAGAGCTGGGCCGCTTGTACGGTTACAACCGCCTGCCGGTGCGCTACCCGCAGGCGCGTCTCGCGCCGCAGGCCAAGGCCGAGGCGCGTGCCGAGTTACCCGCGTTGCGCCGCCTGCTGGTCGCTCGCGGCTATCAGGAAGCGATCACCTACAGCTTCATCGATCCCAAGCTGTTCGAACTGTTCACGCCGGGCGTCGAGCCGCTGCAACTGGCCAACCCGATCTCGGCCGACATGGCTGCCATGCGGTCCTCGCTGTGGCCGGGTCTGGTCAAGGCGCTGCAGCACAACCTCAATCGTCAGCAGTCGCGCGTGCGCCTGTTCGAAAGCGGTCTGCGTTTTGTCGGTCAGCTGGAAGGCCTGCAGCAGGAAGCCATGCTTGCCGGTGTGATCAGTGGCAGTCGTCTCCCGGAAGGCTGGGCCAACAGTCGCGAGAGCGTCGATTTCTACGACCTGAAGACCGATGTAGAGGCGCTGTTGGGTTATGCCGGCGCAGCTGATGCCTTCAGCTTCGTGCCGGGCGAGCATCCAGCTCTGCACCCAGGCCAGACTGCTCGCATCGAGCGGGAAGGGCGCCTGGTCGGCTTCATCGGTGCCTTGCACCCGGAGCTTGCCAAGACCCTCGGGCTGGATCAGCCGGTGTTCCTCTTTGAGCTGGTGCTGGCGGAAGTTGTCGCCGGTCGCATGCCGGCATTCAGCGAGCTGTCGCGCTTCCCCGAGGTGCGTCGCGACCTGGCGTTGCTGGTCGATCGCGAGCAACCGGCCGAGGCCGTGCTGTCGGCTATCCGAGAAACGGCGGGCGAATGGCTGACGGACCTCAAGCTATTTGACGTCTATCACGGTAAAGGCATTGATCCGCTTAGAAAAAGCCTTGCGGTCGGCTTGACCTGGCAACATCCATCGCGCACTCTTAATGACGATGAGGTGAGTACTACTACGCAAAATATCCTCACCTGCCTCGAACAAAGGTTCAACGCCACGTTAAGGAAGTAGCGTATGGGGGCTCTGACGAAAGCTGAAATGGCGGAACGTCTGTATGAAGAGCTCGGCCTGAACAAACGGGAAGCCAAGGAACTGGTGGAGCTGTTTTTTGAAGAGATCCGCCAGGCTCTTGAGCTGAACGAACAGGTCAAGCTTTCCGGGTTCGGTAACTTCGACTTGCGCGACAAGCGCCAGCGACCGGGCCGTAACCCGAAAACAGGGGAAGAGATTCCAATCACGGCTCGCCGTGTGGTCACTTTTCGTCCAGGGCAAAAATTGAAAGCCAGGGTCGAGGCCTATGCTGGAACCAAGTCATAACGACGAATTACCGGCAATTCCCGGCAAACGCTACTTCACCATTGGTGAGGTCAGTGAGCTCTGCGCGGTCAAACCCCACGTGCTGCGATATTGGGAGCAGGAGTTCCCGCAGCTCAACCCGGTCAAGCGGCGGGGCAACCGCCGCTACTACCAGCGCCAGGATGTGCTGATGATCCGGCAGATTCGGGCGTTGCTGTACGACCAGGGCTTCACCATCGGCGGGGCGCGTCAGCGTCTTTCAGGTGACGAAGCCAAGGACGACACCACCCAGTATCGTCAACTGATCAAACAGATGATCGCCGAGCTCGAAGATGTGCTGCACGTACTGAAGAAGTAAGGCGAAGAAAAAGTTGCCTTATTTCAAAAGCTTAATGTATAGTTCCTCCCGTTTCCGGTCACCCGGAAGCATCGTCGGGGCGTAGCGCAGCCCGGTAGCGCACTTGCATGGGGTGCAAGGGGTCGAGTGTTCGAATCACTCCGTCCCGACCAAAAAATCCCTAGAAAATCCAGTCACTTAGCGGTGACTGGATTTTTTATGGGCGCTTCACGCGTAGAAGCGTAGGGACTTTTGCGGGACTTTTTTTCATCCTGCCATTCTCCTCAAAATTGTCAGGGCCGGACCGCGCGAGTCGGTGGCCGAAATCCTGTTGGCTTCATCGATCAGTTTGCCCAACTCGGCGGCTGAGTAGTGACTGGTGATGCTACCGTTCTTGTGCCCCAGCAGAGCCTTCCTGTCTTCCTCCGTTACCCCAGCTGCCCGAAGTCTTCGGCCGAAAGTGTGCTTCAGATCGTGAACGCGGATCGAAGCAAATCCAGCTGGGGCAGGGCGCATAAAACGCTCCTGGAACTTCTTCGCTGCTCTGACCCTGGCTTTCTTCCATGCCGAATCGTTCATCCGGTGAACGGGAGTGGCCTTGCCGTTTTGATCGGGTTGTCCGTAAGGAAATACCCAAACCGGATCAAGCCCACGTTGTCCCTCGATGACCGACTTGGCTACGTTGTTGAGTACAACGAGGCGCTCGTCGCCGTTCTTGACCCCGGAGCTCTCATGCCGACCACCAAAATCCGCCGGTATGAGAAATACGCTGGTGTTGAGCTCAGGAATCGGTATCTCCCAATCCCAGCGAAGCTTCACGACCTCCTGCTCGCGTGAGCCGCTATTGACCTTGTATAGTGCCATGCGGCGCAAATGATCAGGCAGTTCGGCGAAGAGAATCGACTGCTCTTCCCAGGACATCGGGTAGGGCATGCGTCTGGTTTTCTTCTCTTCCAGCTTGGTGATCATCGGTACTACGTCGAGCCAGGGACGCTTCTGCTCATCACGCCATTTTCGGGCGCACAGGTTCAGAATGCGTATGACGCGCTCCAGGGCAATGTTCACCGTGCGGTGTGAAACGCCAGGCTTCAACTTGCCATCGCTGGTTCTGCTGCTCTTGAGTCG
The DNA here is from genome assembly GCF_002439135.1 of Pseudomonas sp. UBA6323. Lineage (NCBI taxonomy): Bacteria > Pseudomonadati > Pseudomonadota > Gammaproteobacteria > Pseudomonadales > Pseudomonadaceae > Pseudomonas > Pseudomonas sp. UBA6323. The sequence goes on from NZ_DJSX01000022.1 coordinate 33,468, forward strand.
ATCCCTTATGTAGGGAGCCAGGGTCTCATCGTCGACATGAGTCAGAGGCTGGTCGCCAATATACGGATCCAGTTGCTCCAGATAGATGGCCGTGAGGCCTATCGACGGCTGATCCTTGTACTCGATCAGGTAACGCGTAGCGGCTTCCCGCCAGGTTCTGATCGTGCGGACGCCATAGATCTTCTGTTCCCGGAGCTTTTCCAGCTTGTGTATCAGGTACTGCTCTGCCTCCTTCCTATCGCTTGATCCAGTGCTTTCCTGAATTCGCTGACCTCTGAAGACCTTGTCGATGTGCCAGATCCCGTTCCTTTGGTAGAGGCCGCTAATGGTTTTTCGCGCCATGTTTTTTCTCCTTGGCGCTCGCTGCGGGAGTGATCATGTCCCTTGGCACCTTCCTTTTCAATGATGGCCCGGTCGATGTAGGCGTCTGCCCAGGCATCCAGCTCTTGCCGATCAAAGCCGATGCCTTGCACTCCAATGCGGAATTCCCGCACGTAAGGCCGGACGGTTTTGTTGAATTCTGTGCGGCACATGCCTAGGTAGGCGGGGGCCGCACTTGCTCGCAGGATTCGGGGTGGGCAGGTGATCAAGCGTGCGGCTATCTGTTCAGATGATGCGGGCATGAATGTCGCCTCCTTGTTGGCCCTGATCCGTGCTGCAGATGCTGTCCGCTACTCGCTGGGCGAACAACGTGGTGGAGGGGGCTGCGGAGGGTTTGGTACAACAACCGTTTTGGCTCGGTTTGACCTGATGGATCGTGGCGTATGGCCTGTCGTTGGCTGGTACGGTGATATCAGGCTTAAGGATTGATGCGTGTCTCCCGAAGAGGTATCCCAGCAACCTGGTTCCAGTTCTGGTGGCCCAGTCAGTCGTGAGGAGATGTACGCAGAGGTGTGGCGGCTTCCCATGACCAAGATCGCGGATCACCACCGTGTTTCCTCCAGCTTCTTGGCGCGCGTGTGTACCCGTATGAATGTCCCGCGGCCGCCGCGTGGTCACTGGGTAAAGCTGGAGAATGGAATACCGAGTCCTCAGCCACCGCTGCCTGAGGCTGGGCCTGGTGACCTTCAGGTCTGGTGCGGATTCCACACCATCCGG
>NZ_DJSX01000051.1:0-10383 GCF_002439135.1 Pseudomonas sp. UBA6323
CTATACGAAACCCCAGATCGCCAAAGCGGTCTGGGGTTTCTTCTTTGCGGCGTGGAAAACAACGCTGCGGGCACTGCGCGGATGCGGTCACAGCGGTACGTGGCTTTCACCTTGGGTTGAGCTGACAGGCTTCGCGAGTAGAGCTCGCTCCTACAGGTTCAGGTGCGTTGGACCAATAAAAAGGCCACCTCGAAGGTGGCCTTGGTTTTTCTGTTGGTTGATCAGGCGCCGCGGTATTCGCAGCCGCTGGTGCAGGTTTCGTGGATGCGTACCCGCGACAGTTCCGGCAGCAATGGTTTGACCTGCTGCCAGATCCACTTGGCCAGCACTTCGCTGGTGGGGTTTTCCAGGCCGGGGATGTCGTTCAGGTAATTGTGGTCGAGCTGCTCGTAGATCGGCTTGAAGATCGCCTTGATCTCGGAGAAGTCGCGAATCCAGCCGGTATAAGGGTCGACTTCACCTTCGATATAGATGGCGACTCGGAAGGAGTGGCCATGCAGGCGGCCGCATTTATGGCCTTGCGGTACGTGTGGCAGGCGGTGGGCCGCCTCGAAGATGAACTCTTTGAACAATTCCACTGAACAGCGCTCGTGTAGAGGATTGCGCCTGATTGGCGTGAGCGGCGCAGTTTATCAGGTCTGGTCCCGATAGCCGCCTTGTCATATCCGCTCTACAGGTTGAGTGCGTTCTTCAAAGTGATTGCAGACGCTCTGCCAGGCGGCCGCTTTCGACCAGTTCGAGAAATTCGTCACCGAGCCGTACGCTCTCGGCCATTGCCTGACGCCAATAGCGCTCGCGGCCGTCATCATTGCCCAGATAGCGCTTGAAGTCGGTGCGATCCGGCAGTTTCCCGTGGGGCAGGCGAGCAAGGTATTCCCGCGATGGCGCGACTAGTACGGCATTCTGCAGGCGCGTACGGTCGCCGCGGCGCCAGGGCATGCTCTTGTCGAACCAGCCAGGTATCACGCGATCGGTGAAGTGCGGGTAGAGGACTATATCGTTGCCGTCGTAGGGCAGGTCGAGGTGGTAGTCGAGCAGGCCGCCATCGCGATAGGCGCCTGGCTCCAGCCCCGGTATTTCGCGAATCGCTTCCATCACCATGGGAATCGAGCCTGATGCCAGCAGGGCGTAACGCAGGTTTTCCGCGGTCAATGCGTGGAAGTGCGAACGGAAGTCGCTGAGCTGCGCCAAAGGTGGTGTCTGCCGCGCATCATGCAGGATCACCCGGTCGAAATGACGTCCCAGGCGTTGGCGGGCCAGCAAGTTGTTGCCTATTACCGATGACAGGCCGAGGCTCAGTTTGCCGCGATGATCGTGCTGCAGCAGGCCGTGGCTCTTCACCACCACGATATGCAGGCGATAGTGCGGGTTGGCGATGATAGCTGCGTCTTGGCCTGCGAGCAGTTCGTTGAGCATCTGTCGGCAACTGCCCGATACGTCTGCCATGCTCACGCCTTTGGCGAAGCGTTGAGAGGTGTACAGCTCGCCGAGCCGTCGAATACCCGCTGCGGCGTCCGGCAGACAGGCACTGGCGAAGCGCCAGGAGCCGATGGAGGCACCGATCAGGGCGCGCTCGCGTGGTGCCCGGGGCAGCCAGTCAGCAAACAGTGCGAGATCCAGTCCCTGAATACCAATTCCCTTGGGGCCGCCTGCCGCGCCAGGCAGGATGCCAACGTCTGCCGGGTTCAGGCCATCCCGGCGAATTCGTGCCATGGCTCTGGGACCGGCCTTGAGTGTCAGGGCAGGGGATTTGATATGGATCGCGCTCATCGATGCCTCCTTTCGAACAGGCGATTATAGAGCGCTGATTGAGCAGGCCAAGCCACTTCACGCGGTGAATGACGCAAGTGAATTCAGCTTGAATTAAGTGCCTGGGCCTAGAGTGGGAGTCACTGATTCACTGCTGGAGAACCCCATGAAACGATTGCTCAGCCTCGCGGCACTTGCCACCCTTGTCAGCGCCGCTACCATTGCCCAGGCGCGTGATCTCGGCCCGGACGAAGCTATGCGTCTACGCGATGCCGGTACCATCAAGTCCTTCGAACAGCTCAATGAAGCGGCCCTGGCTCAGCACCCCGGTGCGCGCATCGAGGAAACCGAGCTGGAAGATGAATATGGCCGCTATATCTATCAGATCGAGCTGCGCGACGTTCAAGACGTGCAATGGGACCTGGAGCTGGACGCCAGCACCGGGGAAATTCTCAAGAACCACCAGGACGATTGATGAAGTTTCAACGTACCACCGCGCTGTTGCTGGCGCTGGCCTGTGGTTTTGGCAGCGTCCCAGGCATTGCGCGTGATCTCGACCAGGATGAGGCCCTGCGCTTGCGCCGTGAGGGCATCATCATGCCGTTCGAGCAATTGATGCAGCACATCGGCAAGGCATATCCCGGCTCCACGCTGCTCGAGGCGGAGCTGGAGGAGGAAGACGGCGTGCTGGTCTATGAAGTCGAGATTCTGACCACCTCGGGCGTGGTGCGCGAGCTGGAACTGGATGCCCGCAACGGCAATATTCTGAAGGATGAGGAAGACGACTGATGCGCCTGTTGCTGGTGGAAGATCATGTACCCCTGGCCGACGAACTGACCGCCAGCCTGACTCGCCAGGGTTACGCCGTGGATTGGCTGGCCGATGGGCGTGACGCAGCCTATCAGGGCGCGAGCGAGCCTTATGACCTGATCATTCTCGACCTCGGTCTACCGGGCAAGCCGGGACTGGAGGTGCTGCAGGAGTGGCGCGCCGGTGGCCTGGCGACTCCGGTGCTGGTGCTCACCGCGCGCGGCTCCTGGGCCGAGCGCATCGAGGGGCTGAAGGCCGGTGCAGACGACTACCTGACCAAACCCTTTCATCCCGAGGAGCTGGCTCTGCGCATTCAGGCGCTGTTGCGCCGCGCCCATGGCCTGGCCAACCAGCCGCAACTGGAAGCTGCCGGTCTGCAACTGGACGAGAGCCGCCAGTGCGTGACCTCGGGCGGCGAGGCCGTCGACCTGACCGCTGCCGAGTTTCGTCTCCTGCGCTATTTCATGCTGCATCCCGGCCAAATCCTCTCCAAAAGCCATCTTGCCGACCACCTGTATGACGGCGAGACCGAGCGCGACTCCAACGTCATCGAAGTGCACGTCAATCGCCTGCGCGGCAAGCTTGGGCGCAATGTGATCGAGACGCGACGAGGGCAGGGCTACCGCTTTACCGGAGAGCAGGGTTGAGGTCCATTCAGCGTCGGCTCGGTATTGGCCTGGCCGCGACGCTGTTGCTGGTTGGATTGGTTCTGGCGCAGGCCAGCCTCTGGGTGTTCGACCGCGGCCTGCGTGCCTACCTGGAAGAAGATCTGCGCGATGAAGCACAGGGACTGCTGGCGGCGCTGGTGCGCGGGCCTTCAGGTCTGCAACTGGATGAGCGACGCCTCGATCCCTCGTTCCAGCGGCAATTCTCCGGGCATTACTTTCGCATCGATTTTTCCGATCGCAGCTGGCGTTCACGCTCGCTGTGGGATCGTGAATTGCTCAAACCCAATGGCGCCGGCATGCAGGCCGAGCTGGGCGACGGCCCGCAGGGTCAGTTGCTGTTGATCTACCGCGCCGATTACCGCCGCTATGGCGAAAATCTGTCGATCAGCGTGGCGCAGGACTACCAACCGATACTGCAGAGCTTTCGCCGTATGCAGTGGGTTGGTCTTGGACTGGGAGGTGCCGCATTGCTGCTGATCCTGATGGCGCAGCGTTATACCGTGCACCGGGCGTTGCGCCCGCTGGAGCAAGTGCGTCAGCAGATCGTGCAGTTGCAGCAAGGGCGGCGTACCGAGCTGGATGCCGAGGTGCCCGAGGAGCTGGAATCGCTGGTAGCGCAGATCAACCACCTGTTGGCGCATACCGAGGACACGCTCAAGCGCTCGCGTAATGCGCTGGGCAACCTCGGCCATGCACTGAAGACACCTTTGGCGGTGCTGATCAGCCTGGCCGGCCGTGAGGAGATGGCCGCCCATCCGGCGTTGCGTGCGAGCATGCGCGAGCAGTTGGAGCAGATCGAGCAACGTCTGAGCCGCGAGCTTGGGCGTGCGCGTCTGGCCGGCGAGGTGCTGCCGGGGGCGCGTTTCGATTGCACGCAGGAGTTGCCGGGACTGTTCGCCACCTTGTCGATGATTCATGACCGTGGCCTGAGTCTGGATTGGCAAGCGCCGGCGGATCTGGTTCTGCCGCGTGACCGTGAGGACTTGTTGGAGCTGCTCGGCAACCTGCTGGACAACGCCTGCAAATGGGCCGATCAGCGCGTGCAACTGACGGTAAAGGAGAGCGCCGACGGCTATCGCCTATACGTCGATGACGACGGCCCCGGCATCGATGCCGAACGCCGTGAGGCCGTGCTTGGCCGCGGCACTCGCCTGGACGAACAGGTGGCGGGGCATGGCCTGGGGCTGGGTATCGTGCGCGATATCATTGAGGCCTGGAACGGCCGTATCGAACTGCAGGACAGCCCCTTGGGTGGGCTGCGGGTGATGGTCAGCTTGCCGCGGCGTTGAGCTGAGGCCGGGTTCATGGCCTTGCGCCGGGCGAGCCATCGCTGGTGGGTTACGCGGCGCGATAAGTTCGCTGGCGTCTGCAAACGCAGTGTTCAGCGCCGCTAACCCACCCTAAGGGACGTGCAAGACGATCCCTTACATGCCGTTGGTGAAGGCCGGATTGTCGAAGCTGATGGCTGCGCGCACCGGCTGCAGGGCGTGGGCATAACGCACCAATACGTCGAGCGCATAGTCGATGCGCGCGCGGATTCGCTCATCGGCGTCATCAACCGGTTGCGGACCGTTCAGAACCTTCTCGACCTGGCGCACGATCAGGTGCTCCGGCAGATAGCACAGGCGGCAGTTCTTGTAGCTGGAGGCGCGCAGTTCACCGATGGGATAGGCGCCGCCAATGCCGGAGGAAACGCCAACCAGCAGGCCGGGTTTATGCGCCAGCTCGGCCTTGCTGGCGTAGATGAAGAAGTTCTTGATCGCCGGGCAGGCCATGCCGTTCCACTCCGGCGCGATGATCACTACCGCATCGGCGGCAGCCAGTTGCTGCTGATACATGCCCCAGGGGCCGGCATCTTCCGCCGGCCAGAGCGGCAGTGGGGCCAGGCCCAGATCGATGATGCTGCTGGTGTCCTGAGTGGTTTGGCCCATCTCGATCAGGCGCTGACGCAATACGCGGGCGACCTTTCCCGATTGGCTGTTGTTACGGCTGGAGCCGGCGACCAAGGCGATATTGAGCATGCTGCTTCCCCAAAAAAGAACGCAGGCTAGGCGATTGCCTGCCTACGCTGCAAGGGAAGCGCCGCCAGATCAGGGATGATTTGGCGTCAAACGCGGAACTGGTCCATCAGGCCCTGCTGATGATTGGCCAGGCGGTTAAGGTTCTGACTCACCTGTGCCGACTCATCTGCTTGCGCAGTGATGGCCTCGGTGACGTCGCGGATCGATGCAACGTTGCGGTTGATCTCCTCGGCCACCGAGCTCTGCTCCTCCGCGGCGCTGGCGATCTGCAGGTTCATGTCGGTAATGGTGCTGACCGCCTGACTGATGCGCTGCAGCGCGGCTACGGCCTGCTGCACCTGCTCGACGCTGCCCTGTGCCTGACGATGACTGCTGTGCATGGTGCTGACCACCTCGCGCGTGCCGTTCTGCAGGCCCTCGATCACCTGGCGAATTTCCTCGACCGAATCCTGCGTGCGTTTGGCCAGGTTGCGCACCTCGTCGGCGACCACGGCAAAACCGCGCCCGGCTTCACCGGCGCGTGCGGCTTCGATGGCGGCGTTGAGGGCGAGAAGGTTGGTCTGCTCGGCGATCGAGCGAATCACCTCGAGCACCGAGCCGATCTGCTCGCTGCTGCTGGCCAGGCCTTCAACTTCCTGCATGGCCACGTTCATTTCGTTGGCCAGCAGGTCAATGGTGCTGGTGGTGCGGTCGATCACCTGCAGGCCTTCGCGGCTGGCCTGGTCGGCGTTGCGCGCCGCTTCTGCGGCCTGTGCGGCGTTGTGCGCGACATCCTGCGCAGTGGCGCTCATCTCCTGGAAGGCGGTCGCCACCTGGTCGACTTCGCGGTACTGCTGCTGCATGCCGGCGCTGGTCTGGCTGGCGATAGCCGCGGACTTGTCGGCGGTACCGCGGGCATCGATCACGCTGCGCTTCACGTCGGCGATGATCGGCTGCAGTTTGTCGAGGAAGCGGTTGAACCAGCCGGCCAGTTCGCCCAGTTCATCCTGCCTGGCGTGCTGCAGGCGGCGGGTCAGATCGCCTTCGCCGCTGGCGATGTCCTTGAGCATGGCGGCTACGCCGAGAATCGGCCGTGTCACGCCGCGTGCGGTCAGCCACATCAGGACGAGCCCGGCCAGCCCGGCGCCAAGGCCTATCAGCAGCGCTGCGAGGCTGTCGCTGGCACGGTTCGCATCCAGTTGAGCGCCCAGTTTGGTCGCGCGCTCGAGCAGGACGCTCTGAGGAACTTCAAGCAGAACTGTCCAGGGTTTGGACTCGGGAATCGGCTTGAAAGGGCTCAGTTCACGGAGCATATCGCCATGCTTCAATTCGGCAGCGCTGCCGCTTTGAATCAGGCCGCGCAGTTCGTTGGCCTGATCCGGGAACGCGCGATCAACAGGCTGACTGAGCAGGCCCGCGTCACGGCTGTGCCCGGCAAGCAGCGCGCCGGGGCTGAAGATGCTGACGTGGCCTTGCCCGCTATACAGGTCACTGTTGGCCTCCTGACTGATTTGCTGCAGGCTGGCCAGGCTGATATCCACGCCCATCACGCCGATGATCTTGCCTTCGAGCTCCAGCGGGAAAGCGATGCTGGTCATCAACGTCCTTTGTCCGTCGACGTCGTCGTAATACGGTTCCAGTACGCAGGGCTGGCGCGTTTCGCGCGGGCAGGTATACCAGGCGTTGTAGGCAATGCCGTTGTCACCGGGCGTGGTGTCGCCGAGCAACTCTTCGTTCATCGCCTCGGCTTCCAGTTGGCCGACGGTGGGCTGCGCCCAGTACAGGGCGAAGCGTCCGCGTTCGTTGCTGCCGAGATCGGCTTGGTCGGCGAACAGCTCATCCTTACCATCCAGGGCGTTGGGCTCGAATACCAGATACAGGCCGAGCAGGTCCGGATTGGCTTCCAGGCTGCTGCGTACCTGGCGAGTCAGGTCCTCACGCAGGTCGAACGCGTCAAGGAAGCGTTTCTCAGCCTGTTCGCGCAGGAACAGAATCTGCCGGGAAAATCCCTTGCCGTACTGATAGGCGTCCATGAAGTAGCGCTGAATGCGGATGGCCTGTAATTCGCTGCGCGCTTTCAGGCGCAGCTTGGCGCTTTCCTCGAGCATGCTGGAACTGGCGTCGCGCACCAGGCTGGCGCTGCGGCTGGACTGGTACTGCGAGGCGCCCACCAACAGGGTGACGATGGCGAGAAGGCAGAGGCCGGCGAGCAGGGTGATCTTCCATTGGATCGAAAGACGACTGAACAGCATGGTGCGTTCCTTTCTACATGGACCAGTACGGTTATCGGTATGCGTCGGGCATTCTTGATCGATTGCTGTGCGCTCGGGATTGTGCACGCTTCGCTTTGAATTCTGAACGATCGTCGATTTTGACAGGATAGTCCGCATGCGGCACAGTACGCGGCTTTTTGCGTTGTGCAGGTGGAGTGTTTATGAACGCTGTAATCGCCGCGGTCGGCATCATGCTGGTCCTCAGTCTTTGTCGCGTACACGTGGTCGTGGCACTGATCATCGGCGCACTGGCCGGCGGCCTGCTGGGCGGGCTGGGTATCGAGGGCACGCTGAAGGCGTTCAACCAGGGGCTGGGTGGCGGGGCTACGGTTGCGCTGTCCTACGCACTGCTCGGTGCTTTCGCTGTTGCCATCGCCAAGTCCGGCCTGGCGCATGCGCTAGCGGATCGCGCGCTGGCGCTGGTCGACAAGCAGCAGGACAGTAGGGGCGGGGCGTTGAAATGGCTGCTGATCGCGTTGCTGCTGGCGGTCGCGATCTCCTCGCAGAACCTGCTGCCGATCCACATCGCCTTCATCCCGTTGCTGGTACCGCCGTTGCTCTACGTGTTGAGCAAGTTGCAGCTCGACCGTCGTCTGATCGCCTGTGTGCTGACCTTCGGCCTGATCACGCCTTACATGTTTCTGCCGGTTGGCTTTGGCGGTATCTTCCTCAACGAGATCCTGCTGGCCAACGTGGCCAAGTCCGGTGTCGATGTCACCGGTATCAGCATCACTCACGCCATGGCCATTCCGGCGCTGGGCATGCTCTTCGGCCTGTTCGTGGCGGTGCTGTTCAGTTATCGCGGCAAGCGCGTGTATGACCTGGAAAAGGTTGCACAGAGCGAGCGCGTGGATGTCCAGTACAACCCGCTGAGCCTGCTGGTTGCGGGGCTGGCCATCGCCGCGGCTTTCGTCGTGCAGCTGTGGCTGGACTCGATGATCATCGGCGCGCTGGTCGGCTTCGTGATCTTCTCGGTATCCGGCGTGGTGCGCTGGAAAGAGGCGGACGGCCTGTTCACCGAAGGCATGAAGATGATGGCCATGATCGGCTTCATCATGATCGCCGCGGCCGGCTTCGCCGAGGTGATGAAGACCACCGGTGAGGTGCAGACGCTGGTCGACAGCTCGGCAGCCTTGATCGGCCACAACAAGGCGGTCGGCGCGCTGCTGATGCTGCTGGTCGGGTTGCTGGTGACCATGGGTATTGGCTCTTCCTTTTCCACCATCCCGATCATTGCGGCGATCTTCGTGCCGCTTGGTGTGCAGCTGGGTTTCAGCCCGCTGGCCATCGTCTCCATCGTCGGGACTGCCGGCGCGCTGGGCGATGCCGGCTCACCGGCATCGGACTCCACCCTCGGGCCAACCTCGGGGCTCAACGCCGATGGCCAGCACAACCACATCTGGGACAGCGTGGTACCTACCTTCCTGCACTACAACCTGCCGCTGCTGGCGTTCGGCTGGGCGGCCGCTATGCTCCTGTAAAGGCGTGAATGCGCCGGATTAAGTTCTCGGCGCCTTGGGTCGCTTAATTCTTCCACGGGGCTGTCGATATACCGGTAGCCCCGTTTTTTGTTCCGCATAAAAGGACAACAAGAATGCGCCTCACATTGAAAACCAAGGTGATACTGCTTGCGCTGGTTCCCGTCATCCTCTTCGCGCTGGTGCTCAGTGGCACGGCGGCCAAGGTATTGCAGAGCCTGGCGGCCGACGAGGTGGCAGAGACGCGCGAGCGTCTGCTGCAGGAAAAGCGCAGCGAGCTCGAGCACTACATGCAGATCGCCCTTGGCTCGGTGAAGGGGCTTTACGATGGGGCAGCACAAGGCGACATGGCCAGTCGCGAACAGGCCATCGCCATCCTCTCCAAGATCAAATATGGCGCCGATGGCTATTTCTTCGGCCACGATTCCAACGTGGTGCGCCTGTTCCGCGGCGACAGCCCCGTGGACGTCGGCAAGAGCCTGGCCGACCGCCGCGACCCGAACGGGGTGTATATCAACCGTGAACTGGTCAACGTGGCGAAGAACAACAGCTACTTCGTCAACTATTCCTCGCCGCTGCCGGGCAACGAGTCGGTGATGGTGCCCAAGCTCGCCTACAGCTACTACCTGCCAAAATGGGACATGGCCGTCGGTACGGCGCTCAACCTCGACGGCGTCGAAGCGGGGATCAGGGAGGTCGAAGACGATATCGATGAGCGCATCGGCACCATCATCACCAGCATCGTGGTGGTGGCGGCGATTCTGCTGGTGGTGTTCGGTGTGATTGGCGTATGGCTGGGCAATGCGTTCCTGCGGCCGCTGCAGCAGATCAAGGCCAATCTCGACGATATTGCCGCAGGCGAGGGTGACCTGACCCGGCGCTTGCCGGTCACCAATCAGGACGAACTGGGCGAGTTGGCCGGCTCCTTCAATCGCTTTGTCGAGAAGATCCATGACCTGGTGCGGCAGATCGTGGAGATGACCGGGCAACTTACCGGCCTGGTGAGTCAGGTGGCGGAGCAGGCGCAGCGTTCGGAGCAGGCGATGGGGCAGCAGCGCCACGAAACCGATCAGGTGGCTACGGCGATCAATGAGATGTCGGCCGCCGCTCATGAAGTGGCCAAGAGCGCGCAGAATGCCGCCGAGGCCGCGCAGCAGACTGACCGCGAAGGTCAGGCGGCCAAAAGCGTGGTCGACGGCAGCATCCAGCGCATTCACTCACTGGTCGAGGACATCCGCAGCAGTGGCGTGTCGCTCGACAGCCTGCAGCAGGACGTGCAGTCGATCGTCAGCGTACTTGACGTGATCCGTTCCATCGCCGAGCAGACCAACCTGCTGGCGCTCAACGCGGCCATCGAAGCGGCGCGTGCCGGCGAGGCCGGGCGTGGTTTCGCCGTGGTCGCCGA
>NZ_DJSX01000050.1:0-111039 GCF_002439135.1 Pseudomonas sp. UBA6323
GCGGCTAAAGCCCCTCCCACATGCGACGCGACCGTGGGAGGGGCTTTAGCCGCGATGATTTACAGGCTCATCACATCGAGAAAGCGCGGCGTGGCGCTGTCGTCGATCTTCAGGCTCTTGAAGTCGAACAGGTTACGGTCGGCCAGTTGCGAGGGGTGCACGTTCTGCAAGGCGCGGAACATGATCTCGACGCGGCCTGGGCTCTTGCGCTCCCACTCCTGCAGCATCTCCTTGACCACCTGGCGCTGCAGATTCTCCTGCGAGCCGCAGAGGTTGCACGGAATGATGGGGAATTCCTTGAGCTGGCTGTAGGCCTCGATATCGGCCTCGGCGCAGTAGGCCAGCGGGCGAATCACCACGTTGCGGCCGTCGTCGGACAGCAGTTTGGGCGGCATGGCCTTGAGCGTGCCGCCGTAGAACATGTTGAGGAAGAAGGTTTCCAGGATGTCGTCGCGATGGTGCCCCAGCGCCATCTTGGTCGCGCCGATCTCGTCGGCATAGGTGTACAGGGTGCCACGGCGCAGGCGCGAGCACAGCGAGCAGGTGGTCTTGCCCTCGGGAATCTTCTCCTTGACCACCGAGTAGGTGTCCTTCTCGATGATGTGGTACGCGACGCCGACGGACTCCAGATAGGCCGGCAGGACGTGCTCGGGGAAGCCGGGCTGTTTCTGGTCCATGTTCACCGCGACGATCTCGAACTTGATCGGCGCCACCTTCTGCAGGTAAAGCAGGACGTCGAGCATGGTGTAGCTGTCCTTGCCGCCGGACAGGCAGACCATCACCTTGTCGCCATCCTCGATCATGTTGAAGTCGGTGATGGCTTCGCCGGCCAGGCGGCGAATGCGCTTCTGCAGTTTGTTCTGGTTGACCGAGAGGGTGCCCATGGTGCGTCGAAATCCGAGGGGTGGGAACGAAAGCGCGACATTTTACGCACAAAGGCGCCGCGCCCCTACCCCGTTGACGGTTAAATGCTAGGCTCGGCCGATGAAAGACGACCTCGACCCCAACAAGGACCTAGCCGAGCAGGTGCTGCAATTGCTCCAGGCCGCCCCCGACGGGCTGGCCGAATATGCCCTTATCCAGCAACTCAAGGCCCGCCACAGCGGCTATTTGCCCAACCTGCCGCTGACTGACAAGCTGGTGCTCTTCCGCACCCATTTTCTGCTGTTCAACGCCCTCTACCGCCTGCGTGATCAGCTCTGGCAGGAACAGACGCACCTGCTCGAGATCAGCCCGCTGCGCATCCGCCTGCTGCCCTATCAGCCCGGCACTGCGGGGCTCAGCCAACGCGATGAACTGCGCGACTACTACCTGGACATGAACCATCTGCGCGATACCGACGAACGCGACGTAGAACGCCTGCTGACCAGTTTCTGGACGCGCATGCAGGGCGGCGACGAGAAACAGGCAGCCCTCGAATTGTTCGAGCTCAGCAACGAACGCACGCTCGATCTGCCACAAATCAAGCAGCGCTACCGACAAATGGTCAGCATCCATCATCCGGACCGAGGCGGCAGTACAGAGCGGTTGCAGTCGATCAACCTGGCCATGGAAATACTTGAGCGCTATTACCACTGATCGCTAGAGAGCAATTTGCTCTAAAGCCAGACACCACGCCGGCTCCAGGCCCTGTCTATACTGCGACATAAGGTCGCATAATTTCGGCCTGACACCCGGCGGCGCTGTACACGCGCCCCGGGCGTTCGCTGGGGGGCGACCGTCATAAGAAAAGGAGGTGTCTGGCATGATCCACCACGTTTGGGGGCTCTTCACCCATCCCGATCAAGAATGGCAAGAAATCCGTGGCGAGGAGGAATCCATCAGCCACATGTACCTGACCCACGTGCTGATTCTCGCGGCGATTCCCGCCATTTCAGCCTATATCGGCACAACTCAGGTTGGCTGGGCCATCGGCGACCGAACACCGGTGATGCTGACCGAGGGCAGTGCGATGGTGATGACCATCATGTCCTACCTGGCGATGCTTGCAGGCGTGGCCGTGATGGGCGCCTTCATTCACTGGATGGCACGTACCTACGATGCCAATCCGAGCCTGACCCAGTGCGTGGTCTTCGCCGCCTATACCGCAACCCCGCTGTTCATCGCAGGCCTTGCAGCGCTCTATCCACATCTATGGCTGGGCATGGTCGTGGGCACGGTCGCAATCTGCTACACGGTGTATCTGCTCTACGTCGGTATACCGACCTTCATGAACATTCCCGATGACGAGGGTTTCATGTTCTCCAGCTCCGTATTGGCGGTGGGTCTGGTGGTGTTGGTGGCGATGATCGCCAGCTCGGTCATTCTCTGGGGCATGGGCGTTGGCCCGATCTATATCAGCTGATGGCATTCACGCAAAATCGACAGGCCGCCTTCGGGCGGCCTTTTTTGTCCACAACGTTATTGGGGGAATTTGAATTGAACCCTGCGCCGCAATAGCTGCCCCAGATATAAAGGCAGCCAGCGGATGGACATACCATGTACGCAAATCTCTATACCCTTCTCACCCGCCCGGACCGCGCCTGGACGGCGATTCGTCAGGACGAAGAACGCAACAGTGCCAACTACCTGCCCTACCTGTTGTTGTTCGCCCTGTTGCCGGCGGTTTGTCTATTCATCGGCACGCATTGGGTAGGCTGGAGTCTGGTCGAAGATGAGCGCATCCGCCTGGAGGCGATAAGCGCAGTGCAGTTGAGCGTGCTGCTCTATGTCACGACGCTTATCGGCATCTTCATCATGGGCTACTTCCTGCGTTACATGTCGCGCACCTTCGAAGCCCGGCCCACTTTCAACCAGTGCATTGGTTTCATCGCCTACGCCTGCACCCCGTTCTTCCTCGCCGGCATCGCCGCGCTCTACCCCACCCGCTGGTTGGCGATACTGGCTCTGCTGGCGGCCTGCGCGCATACCTCCTACCTGATCTATGTCGGCCTGCCGCGCTTCATGCGTATCGATAACCATCAGGGTTTTCTCTATGCCAGTTCGATGATTGGCGTCGGCCTACTGGTGGTGGTCACCATCCTCGTCAGCATGATTCTGTTCTGGTCCTACACCCTCGAGCCGGAGTACCAGCGGACGGTGGATCAGGATCAGAGCCGCGGCACGCAGCAGGAGCGCATGCAGCCGCCAGGAGACGAGTGATACCTGCGCAGGCGGGCTGCTTGCGGCATAATCCGCGCTCAGCCCGTACCTGCGCCCGTCATGCCCGAACAGATTCACGCTCGCGTCGAAGCCTGCTACCAGCAGGCCGAAGCCTTCTTCAAGCAGCCCTTCGCCCGCCCCGAAATCAGCTTCAAATTGCGCGGGCAGAAGGCCGGTGTCGCTCATTTGACGGAAAACAAGCTGCGCTTCAACCTGCAGCTGTACCGCGACAACCACGAAGACTTCCTGCGCCAGACGGTGCCCCACGAAGTCGCCCACATGATCGCCCACCAACTGTTCGGCCCGCGCATTCAACCCCACGGCGAGGAATGGCAATTGATCATGCGCGGCGTTTACGAACTGCCGCCGCATCGCTGCCACAGCTACGAAGTCGAACGGCGCAAGGTGGCCCGTTTCATCTACCGCTGCAGCTGCGTCGATGGTGAATTTCCCTTCTCCGCTCAGCGTCACGCGCTGGTGGCCAAGGGGCGGCGCTATTACTGCAGGCGCTGCAAGGCGACGCTAAATTTCACCGGCGAACAGCGCCAGGAATGATCGGGCGCCAGCGCAGCGATAGCGACACTAGCCTTCGAAGGTTTTCAGCCACTCGGTGCGCGCTCGCGCCTGCTCAGCGTGGCATTCCGCCTCCCAGAAGCCGGTCCAGGGCGAGCCTTGCACCCGGTTGCGGGCGTACAGGCTGCAATCCTGTTCGCGGAGCTTGATCCACAGGCGCTGGGCATCGCGCAGCTCCGTGGCGAGGGCCGGCTCATACTGTTTGAGCGAGGCCATCACGCGATCGTAAGTGCCCTGCAGCTCCTGCTCGGCCGCCTTCCACACCGGTCCCTGGCACATGAACGCGGCCATGGCGCTACCTTGCTGGCAGGGATCGTCTGGGTCCTCAGCGGCCTGTGCTGGCGCGATTGCCACGCCCAACGCAAAAATCCAGCTCACGGCGCTCGACGCCACCCCTGTGATTCCTTTCATGGCTGACGCCCCGGTGCGGTAAAGGCGCCCATCCTAAGCGGGCGCCATGGCTCGCTTCAACCGAACACGCGCGACTCGCGCAGCGCGGCAATCCGCTCGGCGTCATAACCCAACTCCGCCAGTACCTCTTCGGTATGCGCGCCGAGCGCCGCGCCGACATGCCGGGGCGCTGGCACGCCGTCGGAGAACTTCAAGGGACAGGCCAGTTGCGCCTGCGCCGGCAAGCCTTCGCGCGGCACCTCGACGACCAGTTCGCGCGCCCTGATCTGCGAGTGCTGCACCGCCTCGGACAGCGGCAGCATGGGCTCGACGCATGCGTCCAGCTCTGCAAACACACGGCCCCATTCGGCGAAATCGCGCTTCTCGAACTCGATCTCGATCTCACGCTTGAGCGCGCGCTGGTCCTCGGGTTTCTGCGACAAGCCACGCGCCGCCAGCTCGGGCCGGCCGATGGCGGCGCAGAACTGCTGCATGAACTGCGGCTCCAGGCTCCCGACGGAGAACCAGCGGCCGTCGCGCGTGCGGTAATAGTCGTAGAAGCTGCCACCATTGAGCGCCTGGTTTTCCATGCCGGGCTCGACCCCCGCACCAAGATAACCGGCGCCGGCCATGCCATGCAGGCTGAAGGCGCAGTCGGTCATGCTCACGTCGACCTGCTGCCCCACACCGCTGACCTGGCGCTGCACCACGGCTGCGAGCAGGCCGATCACCCCATGCAGCGAGCCGCCTGCCAGATCCGCCAATTGCACGCCAAGCGGCAACGGGCCGCTGTCCTGGCGCCCGGTGTAGCTGGCGATACCGGCCAGCGCCAGGTAGTTGATGTCATGCCCGGCCCGGTCGCGATAAGGGCCGTTCTGGCCATAACCGGTGATCGACACGTAGATCAGCCGCGGGTTGATCGCCTTGAGCGCCTCGTAGCCAACGCCCAGCTTGTCCATCACGCCGGGGCGGAACTGCTCGAGGACGATGTCGTACTCGCTCACCAGTTGCTTGATCACCTCCACGGCCTCCGGCCGCTTGAGGTCCAGGGCGATGCTGCGCTTGTTGCGGTTGAGATAGGCGTGGCTGGTGGACGTTCCGCCATCATGAGGCGGCAGCACGCGTACCAGGTCCATGCGCGTGGGCGACTCCACCCGCAGCACCTCGGCGCCCATGTCGGCCAACAGCAGCGACGCGAACGGCCCCGGCAGCAGCGTGGAAAAGTCGAGAATCTTCAGCGAAGACAAGGGACCGGACATGGTGACTCCAGATTGGCTTGTTCGAAGTAACCCGGATGCAATCCGGGTTGGCGCTTAACGGCTTGCATGCCGGTGAAGGGTCAAGATTCCCAGATGATCACAGCATCAGCGGGCATGGCGGCGATGACCTCGGCATAGCGCACCTCCAGTACATTGCGGCGAATCTTCATGGTGGGCGTCATGCTGCCGTTATCCACTGTCCAGGGCTCGCTGACCAGATAGAAATGACTGATGCGCTGGTGCGGCTCCAGCCCCCGATTCACTGCCTGCAAATGTTCGGTCAGCGACTGCTCGAGCGCCTCGCGTGATTGTTGGCGAGCGCCGGGCGACAGTTCGATCAGCGCCAGGGGTTGGTCGAGATTGCTGCCCATCAGGCACACCTGCTCGACCCAATGACTCTTGGCGATCTCACCTTCGATGGGTGCCGGCGCCACGTACTTGCCCTTGCTGGTCTTGAAGATATCCTTCACCCGCCCGGTAATGCGCAGGTAGCCAGCCTCATCCAACTGGCCGCGATCACCCGTGTGCAGCCAGCCGTCCTTGAGCGTCTCGCGAGTTTTCTCCGGCTCGCGGTAATAACCCTGCATCAGCGTCTCGCTGCGCAGCAGGATCTCGCCGCTGTCGTCGATGCGCACCTCGAGATGCGGCATTGGCCTGCCAACGGTACCGAAGCGCACCTGACCGGGGCGATTGAAACAGCCGTAGGCGAAGTGCTCGGTCATGCCGTAGCCCTCGCAAATGGTCATGCCCAACCGCCGATACCATTCCAGCAAACCGGTGGAAATCGCCGCCGCGCCCGATACCAGAATCCGCGCGCGATCCAGCCCCAAGCCAGCGCGCACCTTGTGCGCCACCAGCCGCCCGAGCAGCGGAATGCGCAGCAGGCGCTCGAGCTTGTGCGCCGGCAGTTTCTCCAGCACACCCTGCTGAAAGCGCGTCCACAATCGCGGCACCGAGAAAAACACCGTGGGCCGTACCTGGCGCAGGTCGCTGGCGAAAGTTTCCAGGGATTCGACGAAGGCCACCGGTGCACCGCAATAAAGGCTGTTGAACTCCACCAAAAAGCGCTCGGCAGCATGCGACAGCGGCAGGTAGGAGAAAAACTGATCCTGCGGCGTCATGTTCATTTCCGCCGTGGCGTTGGCCGACGAGAACGCCATGGCGTAGGCCGTGAGCATCACACCCTTGGGGTGCCCCGTCGTACCCGAGGTATAGAGGATCGACAGCAGATCATCACCCCGTTGAACACGTGTGCCCGGCAGCGGCTCATGCGCGGCCAGCAAGGCCTCCCATCGATGCTCGGCGGGCATGGTCGGATAGGGCATGGCGATGCGGGTGATATGCGGTGCGATACCGCTGGCCAGCTTGTCTGGCTCATCCAGTTTACCGACCAGAATCACCTTGCAGCCGGCATGCTCCAGTACGTAGGCGATCTGCTCCGGAGCCTGCAGCGGATACAAGGGCACGCTGATCAACCCGGCATGCTGGATGGCCAGGTCGCTGATGAACCATTCGGCGCAATTCTTCGCCAACAGGGCGACGCGCTCGCCCGGCACGCAGCCCAGCGCCAGCAACGCACTGGCCAGGCGCCGCGCCTGTGTGTCGACCTGGCGCCAGCTGTAGTCGTGCCACACGCCGTTGACCGGTTGACGCAGCCAGATGGCGTCAGGCTGGCGGTCCAGCCAGTGGTTGAAGCGTTCGAGAGGCAGTTGCAGGGTCATGAGTGATCGCCTTCTTGTTGTTATGGCTCATCACGGTGAGCGCGCTATGACGATAGACCTCCATGGGCCGTCATGGCGCGGAACTACAGCTTCATCCCACGGCTGATGATTTCCTTCATGATTTCCGAAGTACCCGCAAAGATGCGCTGAATACGCGCGTTCGCGTACATCTTGCAGATCGGGTATTCCCACATGTAGCCCCAGCCGCCATGCAGCTGCACGCCCTCGTCGACCACCTTGCCGAGCAGTTCGGTGGTGAACAGCTTGGCCTCGGCGGCCACCTCGGGGCTGAGCTTCTTCTGGTTGTGATCCATCACGCAGCGGTCGGTGAAGACCTGCGCCACGTCGATCTGCGTGCGCATTTCCGCCAGCTTGAAGCGGGTATTCTGAAAATGCGCCACCGGGCGGCCGAAGGCCTGGCGCTCCCTGACGTAATCGATAGTGGTCTGCAGCGCTGCTTCAGCCCCGGCTACCGCGCCGCAGGCGTTGGTCAAGCGCTCCTGGGCGAGCATATTCATCAGGTAGAAGAAGCCGCCCTTGGAATCGCCGAGCAGGTTCTCCTTCGGCACCTTGACGTCGTTAAAGAACAGTTCGGCGGTGTCCTGGCTGTGCATGCCGAGTTTCTTCAACTTCTTGCCGCGCTCGAAACCCGGCATGCCGCGTTCCACCAGGAACAGGCCCATGGCGTGCTTGTTGGCCGGATCGGTCTTGGCCGCAACGATCACCACATCGGCCAGGTAGCCGTTGGAGATGAACACCTTGGAGCCGTTGAGCAGCCAGTGGTCGCCCTTGTCCACCGCCGTGGTGCGCATGCCGGCCAGATCGGAGCCGGCCGCGGGTTCGGTCATCGCCACTGCGAGAATCGTCTCGCCGCTGATGATGCCCGGCAGCAAACGCGCCTTCTGTTCGGCATTGCCATACTCTGCGATATAGGGGCCACACAGCGCCGAGTGCAGCGGCAGCATGAAGCCGGGCTCGTTGATGCGCGCCAGTTCCTCGCACATGATCTGCTCGTAACGAAAATCCTTGAGCCCCGCGCCGCCGTATTCCTCGTCCGCCCAGGGCAGCAGAAAGCCCATCTCGCCGGCCTTGCGCCAGACGCTGCGATCCACCACGCCGGCCTCTTCCCAGGCCTCCTGATGGGGCACCACTTCCTTGTCGAGAAAGGCCCCGAAGGCATCGCGGAACAGGTTGTGCTCGGTGTCGAAATGGCTGCGCTGCATGGGCGGATCCTCCGCTGTTGTTATGCCCTTGAGGTTAAGGGCCGCCTCGCGCCCCCTCAATGACCCATGCGCTCAGCCTCGGTTGACCCAATCGCTCGGCTGGCTTGCCCAAGCCGAGCGCAGCTGCCTACTATCGACCATCCTCGCTATCGAGACTCGAGCATGCGCGAACGCACCATCGCCAGCCATTTCGTCCGCGCCGCCCTGCGCGGTGCCGACCGCCGCGGCATGGCCTGCGAGGCGATTCTGCGCCAGGCCGGCATTCAGCCTGCGGTGCTGGTCGAGCCGCGCGCACGCATCGCCCCCGAGCAGTTTGCCCGGCTGATGCAACTGCTGTGGGAGGCGCTGGACGACGAGTACCTGGGCTTCGGTCGCCAGCCGAGCAAGCGCGGCACGTTCGCCATGATGGGCCACGCCATCATCCACTGCCGTAGCCTGGAAAAGGCTCTGAGCCGGGGCGCGATGTTCTACGGGCTGTTTCCCGACGCGCCGAGCATCCACCTGCAACGCGAGGGCGACTGGGCTCGGCTGAGCGTCGACGACAGTACGTTGTGGGACCCGGATCATTTCCTGGTGGAAAGCCTGCTGGTGATCTGGCATCGCCTCGGCAGTTGGCTGATCGGCCAACGCATTCGTCTGGAAGAGGCCACCTTCGCCTACCCCGAACCTGGGCACGCCAGCGAGTACGAACTGCTATTCCCCTGCAACCGGCGCTTCGCTGCCGGGCAAACCAGTTTGTTGTTCCATGCCCGCTACCTGACGATGCCCTTGCTGCAGGACGAACGCACTCTCAAACAGTTTCTCCAGCATTCCCCGGCCGACCTGCTGGCACGCCCCGACGGCGGCGACAGCCTGATCAGCCAGATTCGTCGCTTGCTGGGCCGCGACTGCCGTACCTGGCCGGACCTTGAACAGGTCGCCCAGCAACTGCATAGCAGCCCGCAAACCCTGCGTCGCCACCTGCGCGAGGAAGGCACCAGCTTTCAGGAACTCAAGGACCACCTGCGCCGCGATCTCGCCATTTATCACCTGGGCCGCGACGAACTAGCGATTCAGGACATCGCCGAACAGCTCGGTTTCTCCGAGCCCTCGGCCTTTCACAGGGCGTTCAAGAAATGGACCGGGCTGACGCCCGGGGCCTATCGGGCGCAGGAAGGTTAAGCCACGCGAACCCAGACCGAATCAGTAGCAGGAGAGATCGAATGAAAGCTCGTGTAAGCGTTATCACCCTGGGGGTAGAGGATCTTGAGGCGTCACTGCGTTTCTATCGTGATGGTTTGGGCTTCGCGACAGAGGGCATCGTCGGCCAGCAATTCGAACATGGCGCAGTGGTATTCATCGACATGCAGGCGGGCCTGCGTCTGGCGCTGTGGCCGCGCGCCAGCATTGCGCATGACACTGGCCTGGCCGTGCATCCCAGCAGCCCTACCGAAATGACGCTTGGTCACAACGTGGCCAGCGCGGAAGAAGTCGATACGCTCATGACACAGGCCAGGGCCGCGGGCGCGGCGATCATCAAGCCGGCCCACGCAACGTTTTGGGGTGGTTACGCCGGCTACTTCCAGGACCCGGACGGCCATGTCTGGGAAGTGGTGTGGAACCCGCAATGGGCCGCCTGAGTCGGCCCCGACTCAGTCGTACAAACGCACCCGGAAACAGGCGCCGCCCAGCTCGGAGTCTTCCAGGCTCAACTCGCCGTCGTAGCTCTCGATGATGTCTTCCACCACCGCCAGGCCGATGCCCTGCCCGGGGTTCTGCACGTCCAGCCGCTCGCCGCGCTGTAGCACCCGCTCACGCTGATGCTGCGGCACACCGGGGCCGTCATCTTCGATGGTGAGCAGGCAGCCACCGGCCAGTGGCTGCAACCTGACGCGCACGCGATGCAGGCACAGCCGGTAGGCGTTCTCCAGCAGGTTGCCGAGCAGCTCCATCAGCGCGCCACGCTCCATGGTGATCTGGCTGTGCTCAGGCACTTCCAGCGTCGCCTCCACGCGTTTGTCGCGGTAGACCTTATCCAGCGAACGGCACAAACTATCGAGCAGTGGCCAGACCTGCTCACGATGGCGAACCAGACCGCTGCGACGCAGACTGGCTCGCTGCAACTGGTAGCCGACCTGCTGACTCATGCGCTCGATCTGCGCCTGCATCAGTTGCGCCTGCTCACGATTCTCAGGCTGAACGGCAAGGGTCTCACCGATGCCCTGGAGCACGCTGAGCGGTGTTTTCAGGCTATGCGCCAGGTCTTCCAGCGAATCGCGGTAACGCTCGCGCTGGCGCCGCTCGCTGTCGAGCAGGCGGTTGAGGGAATTGGTCAGGCGCAGCAGTTCACGTGGATGTTCGTCACTCAGGCGCTGACGGGTGCCGCCCTCCACGCCATCGAGTTCGTCGCTCAAGCCGCGCAGGCTGCGAAAACCCCAGGTCAGGCCGAACCAGAGCAGGCCCAGCAACACCAGCAGCGCGATGCCCAGCCACAGCCGCAACTGCCAGGCAAAGCCGTTGAACAGCCCCTGGTATTCGCGCGTCGGCTGCATGGTGACGATACTCAGGGCGGTCTGATCGCCACCGAGCAGATCCACTTCGATGTCATATACGAAGTATTCCTGGCCACTGTCGTCGCGAATCCTCACGAACTCGTGGCCGAGACCGTCGTAGCGCGGCAGGTAACGCACCAGTTCGTCGATGGAGGAGCGTGAGCGCCAGATCAACTGGCCGTCGCGGTCGAAGATGAAGCCCAGCAGGTGAGAGTCGAGATTATCGAACTCTTCATCCGGCATCTTCTCCGGCATATGCAGTTGGCCGTTATGAATGCGTGCGGCAGAGATCAGCGCTGCAGCATCGGAGGCCAGGCGTTTCTCCACGGTCTGCTCAAGGGCCATGAGAAACACGCCTTGCAGCACGGGCATCAGCAGCAGCATGAACACCATCGCCAGCGCCGCGCTGGCCAGCATCAGGCGCAGTCGCAACGAGCCGAAGCGAATGCGCAACTTGCGTACAAAGCGGCGCGCTCGCCTCACTTGCAGCGCTCGTTGAACATGTAGCCCTGGCCGCGCACGGTTTCTATCAATTTGCCACCCAGCACGGCCTCAAGCTTGCGCCGCAGACGGCCGACCAGAACTTCTATGACATTCGGGTCGCGGTCGTCATCGCCCGGGTAGAGCTGCTCCATCAGGCGCTCCTTGGCCACCACCTGCTGGTGGTGCAGCATGAGGTACTCGAGGATACGGTACTCGTAGGCAGTCAGCTGCAGGGATTGCTCATCCACCGAGGCCTGTTTGCGATTGAGGTCCAGCACCAGGGAACCGGCCTCGATGGTCGATTTGGTGAACCCGGAAGAGCGCCGCAGCAGGGCATTGAGGCGCGCCTCCAGTTCTTCGAACTGGAAGGGTTTGACCAGGTAATCGTCAGCGCCGCAGGAAAGCCCCTCGACCTTGTCCTGCCAGTTGCCACGCGCGGTTAGTATCAGGATCGGAAAGCTCTTGTCCTGGCTGCGCAACTGGCGGATCAGATCGATGCCGCTCATGCCCGGCAAACCGAGGTCGACCAGGGCCAGATCATGATTGAAGGACTCAGCTCGATAAAGCGCCTCTTCGGCAGTGCGCACGGCATCCACCACATGCCCGTTTTCACTGAGGCGAGTGAACAGATGGTGGCGCAGCAGCGCCTCATCCTCCACCACCAGCAATTTCATGGGACGTCCCCCTTTTTCAGTTATACGAAGGCCGGGCAGATGCCCGGCCTGGTAACGCTAAGCCATCCTCAGAAGGCGAAGTTGGCGCCGAGGTACAGCAGCGAACTGCTATGCAGGTCCAGCGAACCGGCCTTGCCTGCCCCATGCGGGGCCATTTCAGTGCTGGCATTGGTACGCAGATAACGATAGCCGGCTTCGATCGAGGTATTGCTGTTCAGTTCCTGAAGGATACCGGCCTGCAGGCCTGCAGCAAATCCAATATCGCTGTCGCGGGAGAAGCCACGGCTCTCCTGCTCGAGCTTGACCAGGCCACCGGTCACACCGCCGAACAGCTTGGTGTTGTTGTCACCCAGCGGAACGAACATGTCATAGCTGCCGAGCAGATTCTGCTGGCGCAGTTTGTAGCCATTGTGACTGTCGGAGACGTTTTCGTAGGTCGCGTAGTAGCGGCTATCGGCAGTCTTCTGACCGGCGCGGATGCCCCAGGTCCCCTCGCCATTGATCACCTTGTCCAGCTTGGGATTGCCCAGGTTGGCATTCAGCGCATTGGACTTCTGAATATTGTTGTCGGTCTGGCCCCAGGTCAGGCCGACGAAATTGTCGTTGGCCTGGGCAGCAGTTGTGCCCAGGGCCAGGCAGGTAGCCAATGCGATACGGTTCAGGGTGATTTTCATCGAATCGTTCCTCTCGTTGCGGTTTTGATCAACTCGACAACAAGTCTGCGGGAAGACTACTGAATCACCGCTGAACTCTCCTTGAACCTGCACTGAACGAGCGACGAACAGGCTAGATACGCCGCACCAGAGCAGCTGCAGTGATGAACAACGAAGCCAGAACGCCAAGCAATGCCAGCCATCCAGCATGCTCCCAGACGTAACCGCCGACGTACCCCACCAGGCTGGAACCCAGGTAATAAGCACACAGATAGAGTGCCGATGCCTGCGCCTTGGCGCCCTGCGCATGCGCGCCGACCTGCCCACTGGCCACCGCATGAGCGGCGAAGAAGCCCAGGGTGAACAATGCCAGCCCAACCACCGCAGCGCTCAACCAAGGCGTCGCGCAGAGGGCCACCCCCAGCAGCATGAGGCCGATGCCGCCGTGCAGCACCTGGCGTGCGCCGAAACGCGGCACCAGTCGCCCGGCCCAGCCGGCGCTGAAGATCCCCAACAGGTAGACGGTGAACAGCAGGCCAATCACCGTGGCGGACAGATTGAACGGCTCGCCGGCCAGACGGAAACCCACGTAGTTGAACAACGCGACGAAGCCGCCCATCAACAGGAAGGCCAGGGCGAACAGAACGCGCAGGCGCGGATTGCTCAGGTGCAGGGCGAAGTTGCGCAGCAACCCGCGCAGAGACAACGGCTGGGCCGTGAAATGACGTGAAGGTGGCAGCAGCCAGAGAAACAGCCCCATCGCCAGCAGGCCCAGCCCGGCTATCCCACCCAGCGCCCAGGGCCAGCCACCGATATCGCTGAGCAGGCCGGCCAACAAGCGACCGAGCAAGCCGCCCAGTGCCGTGCCGCCGATGTACAGGCCCATGGCGGCGGGTAGCGCCTCGGGATCGAACTCCTCGCCGACATAGGCCATGGCCAGCGCCGGCAAACCGCTCAGCGCCAGCCCCAGCAGTGCACGCAGAATCAACAGGCTGCCCCACTCCTCCACCAGCGCACTGGCAATTCCCAGCATCGCCGCCAGGCCCAGCGCTGCCGCCATCACCGGCTTGCGGCCCCAGCTTTCCGCCAGCGCACCGGATACCAGCAGGCACAGCGCCAGGCTCAAGGTCGTCAGCGACAGCGCCAGGCTGCTGCTGGCGGCCGAGACACGAAAGTGTGCGGCCAGCAGAGGCAGCAACGGCTGCACGCAATAGAGCATGGCGAAGGTGGCGAAACCGGCACAGAACAGCGCCAGCGTGGCGCGCCGATAACCGGCACTGCCACGGCTGAGATGAGAAGCGGACATAGACTGGATGACTCACGGAGCATGTTGCGGACAAGCGACGCTTCGACAAGCGAATTCGATCGGAGCGATCGCGCGCCTGCGAACGAACGAAGAGCAAATATTAGCACGCTATCGATAATTTCGAACGCGTCCCCCTTATCTCGATCGTTCTGCCTCTACCTTGATCCAGCTCAACTGACTTTGCCCTTACCAATGCTAGGGTCTAGCCTGAGATACGGAACGCAATGGAGCCGAGCGAATGGACACCACGCCCGAACGCAGCGCCACGAAAGGCAAGGAAACCCGCCTGTTCGTCTTTCTTGTCGTCTGCCTATTCCCCCTCCTGTCCGTGGCGCTGGTCGGCGGCTACGGATTCATCATCTGGTTCACGCAGATGCTATTCGGGCCACCAGGCCCACCGACCTGATCCCCTTTTACCCGACGGAGCCACGGAACATGGCCGCCCCCCTGCACATATCCAGCCTGCTGGTCCACGTTAGGCCCGAGCTGCTCGCCGCGGTGAAAGCCAATCTGCGCCAGCTCGATGGTCTCGAACTGCACCAGGAA
Source organism: Pseudomonas sp. UBA6323 (assembly GCF_002439135.1). Lineage (NCBI taxonomy): Bacteria > Pseudomonadati > Pseudomonadota > Gammaproteobacteria > Pseudomonadales > Pseudomonadaceae > Pseudomonas > Pseudomonas sp. UBA6323. The sequence goes on from NZ_DJSX01000050.1 coordinate 14,501, forward strand.
AGCCCCGAGGGCAAGCTGGTGGTGGTACTGGAGACCGAGCATGAGCGCCACATTCTCGCGCGTATCGAACAGATCAACGCATTGCCGGGCGTGCTCAATGCAGCTCTGGTCTACCACGAACTCCTCGAGCCAGAAGGAGACTCAAAATGAAGCTTTCCCGCCGTGAATTCGCCAAAGCCAACGCCGCGGCAATCGCTGCAGCGGCTGCAGGCCTGCCCATCGTCAGTACCGCCAGCAACCTGATCACCGAGGCGGACATGACCCGCCTGGACTGGAACAAGGCGCCCTGCCGCTTCTGCGGCACCGGCTGCAGCGTGATGGTCGCCACACGCGACAACCGCGTGGTGGCCACCCACGGCGACGTCAAGGCCGAGGTCAACCGCGGCCTGAACTGCGTCAAGGGTTACTTCCTGTCGAAGATCATGTACGGCGTCGACCGCCTGAATCAGCCGCTGCTACGCATGAAGAATGGTGTGTACGACAAGCAGGGCGAGTTCCAGCCGGTGAGCTGGGAGCAGGCCTTCGACATCATGGAAGAGAAGACCAAGCAAGCGCTGCGCGAGCATGGTCCGGAGGCCGTCGGCATGTTCGGCTCCGGCCAGTGGACGGTGTGGGAAGGCTATGCGGCCAACAAGCTGATGAAAGCCGGCTTTCGCAGCAACAACATCGACCCCAACGCGCGCCATTGCATGGCCTCGGCGGTGATGGGCTTCATGCGCACCTTCGGCATGGACGAGCCCATGGGCTGCTACGACGACATCGAAGCCGCCGACGCCTTCGTGCTGTGGGGCTCGAACATGGCCGAGATGCACCCGATCCTCTGGAGCCGGGTCACCGATCGCCGCCTCAGCCATCCGAATACCAAAGTCGCCGTGCTTTCCACCTTCGAGCACCGCAGCTTCGATCTGGCCGACATCCCGCTGGTGTTCAAACCGCAGACCGATCTGTTGATCCTCAACTACATCGCCAACCACATCATCGAAAGCGGCGCGGTGAACGAGGACTTCATCGGCAAGCACACCAAGTTCGTGCGTGGCGCCGACGATATCGGCTACGGCCTGCGCGCCGACAATCCGCTGGAGATGCAGGCGAAGAACGCAGCCAAGGCCAACACCTGGGAGGACATGTCCTTCGAGCAGTTCGCCGCCTTCGTCAAACCCTACACGCTGGAGCGCACCGCCAAGGAAAGCGGCGTGGCGGCCGAACGCCTCAAGGCCCTGGCCGAGCTGTACGCCGATCCCAAGCGCAAGGTCATGTCGTTCTGGACCATGGGTTTCAACCAGCACACTCGTGGCGTCTGGGCCAACAACCTGATCTACAACATCCATCTGCTCACCGGCAAGATCAGCGAACCGGGCAACAGCCCCTTCTCGCTGACCGGCCAGCCCTCGGCCTGCGGCACCGCGCGCGAAGTGGGCACCTTCTCCCACCGCCTGCCCGCCGACATGCTGGTGGCCAATCCCAAGCACCGTGAAACCGCCGAAAAGATCTGGAAGCTACCGGCCGGCACCATCCAGGAAAAGCCCGGTTTCCATGCCGTGGAGCAGAGCCGCAAGCTCAAGGATGGCGTGCTCAAGGTCTACTGGACCCAGGTCAGCAACAACATGCAGGCCGGCCCCAACGTGATGCAGGAGATCCTGCCCGGCTGGCGCAACCCGCAGGCCTTCGTCATCGTCTCCGACGTCTACCCCACCGTCTCGGCCCAGGCCGCCGACCTGATTCTGCCCAGCGCCATGTGGGTGGAGAAGGAAGGCGCCTACGGCAATGCCGAGCGTCGCACGCAGTTCTGGCATCAACTGGTGAAGGCGCCGGGCGAGGCGAAGTCCGACCTCTGGCAACTGGTGGAGTTTTCCAAGCGTTTCACCACCGATGAGGTCTGGCCCGCCGAACTGCTGGCCAAGGCCCCGGAGTACAAGGGCAAGACGCTCTATCAGGTGCTGTTCGCCAATGGCCAGGTCGACCAGTTCCCCAGTGAGCAGATCGAGGCCGGCTACGCCAACGACGAGGCCGAGGCCTTTGGCTTTTATCTACAGAAGGGTCTGTTCGAGGAATACGCCCAGTTCGGCCGCGGTCATGCCCATGACCTGGCGCCGTTCGACAGCTATCACACCGCACGCGGCCTGCGCTGGCCGGTGGTCGAAGGCCAAGAGACGCGCTGGCGCTACCGCGAGGGCCTCGACCCATACGTCGAAGAAGGCAGCGGCGTGCAGTTCTACGGTTACCCGGACAAACGCGCGCTGATTTTCGCCCTGCCCTACGAGCCGCCAGCCGAGGCACCGGACGATGAGTTCCCGTTCTGGCTCAGCACCGGCCGCGTGCTGGAACACTGGCATACCGGCAGCATGACCCAGCGCGTCGAGGAGTTGCACGGCGCCGTGCCCGATGCCCTGGTCTACATGCACCCGGACGATGCCAAGGCGCTCAAGGCGCGGCGCGGCAGCGAGGTCAAGGTGATCAGCCGGCGCGGCGAGATCCGCGCCCGCATCGAAACCCGCGGGCGCAACAAGCCACCGCGCGGCCTGGTCTTCGTGCCCTTCTTCGATGCCAACAAACTGATCAACAAGGTCACCCTGGACGCCACCGATCCGATCTCCAAGCAGACCGACTACAAGAAGTGTGCGGTGAAGATCGAACTGGTCAGCCTGGCCTGAGGAGAGCCGTCATGAGCCTGCGTTTTCTGCCTCTGTTACTGCTTGCCGCTTTTGGCCTGGCCTTTGCCGGCGAGCTCGATTACCCCCTCGACGCCCCGGCGCCGGACGGCCGCCGCCCTGGCGGCACCCTCACTCAGAGCCTGCCAGCACCAGTGCTGGGCAACGAGGAGAACAAGGACGTCCGCCGCGAGCGCAACTACCCGGAACAGCCACCGACCATCCCGCACAGCATTCGCGGCTATCAGGTGGACGCCAACAGCAACAAGTGCGTGACCTGCCACAGCCGAGCCGGCAGCGCCCGCAGCCAGGCACCGATGATCAGCATCACCCATTACATGGACCGCGACGGCCAGCCGCTCGCTGCCGTGTCGCCGCGACGCTACTTCTGCACCCAGTGCCATGTCACCCAGCAGGAGGTCAAACCCCAGGTCGGCAATAGCTTCCGCAACATCGACCATCTGCTCGAAGACGAAGCAGCCGGCGCGGCGAAACCCTGAGGAGGCCCCATGAAGTCATTACTGGCCCTGCTCAAGGAGTACTGGGGCATCCTGCGTCGCCCGAGCGTGCACTACAGCCTGGGTTTTCTCAGCCTCGGCGGGTTCATCGCCGGGATCATCTTCTGGGGCGGCTTCAACACCGCGCTGGAGGCGACCAACACCGAGCAATTCTGCATTTCCTGCCACGAAATGCGCGACAACGTGTACGTCGAGTTGCAGGACACCATTCACTACAGCAACCGCTCCGGCGTGCGCGCCACCTGCCCCGACTGCCACGTGCCACACCAGTGGACGGACAAGATCGCGCGCAAGATGCAAGCCTCCAAGGAGGTCTGGGGCAAGATCTTCGGCACCATCAACACCCGCGACAAGTTCCTCGCCCACCGCCGTGAGCTGGCCGAGCACGAATGGGCGCGGCTCAAGGCCAACGACTCACTGGAATGCCGCAACTGCCACAACTTCGATTACATGGACTTCACCAAACAGAGCCCGCGCGCCCGGCAGATGCACTCCAGCGCGCTGGCCAATGGTGAAGCCACCTGTATCGACTGCCACAAGGGCATCGCCCACCAATTGCCGGACATGAGCGGGGTGCCGGGCTGGTGAGCGCTGTGCTGCCAGATTCGGGGGCAACACGGATGGGGCGCCCTGAGCCCAGGGTAGTGCAGGGCACGTTATGCGCCGCGCGTCACTGACTACCGCATTCGCTCGGGACGAGCATGAATCGTAGCCCGGATGCAATCCGAGGAAGCGCGGCGCTCATTCCGGCTTGCATCCGGCTACAAGGCTGCCATTGGCAGTGCCCACCACCTGCCCGATATTTGAAGGCGAGTTTGGTCAGCGCCGTGGGTGCCTGTCGGGTGCGCTGTGCACACTGCAGGCAGCGCAATGTCCAACATGGGCACGGGGCATCCTAGGTGTTTCTAATCACCGCGCAGTTGCTGCAAATGCGCCAGCAGGCCGGCTGCCGTCTGCTCGCCCACCAGGCGCTCACGCAGCTTGCCATCGGCATCGACGATATAGGTCACCGGCAGTACATCATTGCGTGGCAGTTCGAAACGCGCGGCCGGGTCCTGCGCCAGCACGGTGAAACGGATGTCGAAGCTGTCCGCCGCACGCTTGAGGTCATCGCCCTGCAACGCATCGAAATTGACGCCGATCACCCGTGCCGACCGGTTTTTCAGCTCATCTTCCAGGGCATTGAGCTCGGGGATTTCCGTGCGACATGGCGCGCACCATTCGGCCCAATAATTGATAACCAGCCACTGGCCATCGAGGCTGTCAGCCGTTACCTTTCGTCCATGCTGATCAGGGCCGAAATCCTCGGCGCAAGCCGCCAGCAGCAGACCGGCGCAGATTCCCAAAACAGCCTTGCCGACCATCCGGAGCCGTAAGCCCATGTACTCGATCCTCGTCCACTCGGGGTTGATATGACGCTCAATGCACTGCGCCTGGAAGTACCGGATATCCGCGAGGACAACGACGTATCGCCAGCGGAAGTTATCCAGCGACTCGCGGCGGCCCGTCACCTGGAGCCGGAACATGGCCTGCAACAGGTGCTGGGGCTACTGTTCACGCTCAATCGCAGCGCTCTGACCTTACTGGAAAGGCAGCGTACGCTGCAAAATTTCAGTGACGAATATCGCCATTACGTTGGCCTCGCCAATCGCCAGCAGCCACCCAGCACGCTGTTCGTACGCCTGTGTGGCGAGTTGGCGATCGGTTTCAAGCGCCTGCTGCTACAGATTCTGCAAGGTCGTCAGCCATCGCTGCCGCACCTGGCCTGGTGCCTGTACATGGCCCAGCATTTCCTCGCCCAGCAGTTGCTGCGCCACTACCAGCTCTATCAGGAGCCACCGGCGGCACTCTGGCGCGACAGCCACCTGCTGTACTGGATCGGCGAGCACCAGCAGTGCCTGGACGAGCCGGTAGCCGCCGCCTTCGAGCCGAAGCCGGCCAGCGACCTGCGCGGGCTGTACCAACAGATGCTGCTACTGGCCCTGAGCAACCCCTTTCACCTCGACGAAGGCGAATGTCTGACCCTGTTCAACGCACTCGCACCGTTGGCGTCGCTGGCCAGGCTGCAAAGCTGGGACGAGGACGATGATGCCGAGGGTCCGCTCGTCGACCTCAGCCAGTCCAAGGCTTGCCTGGGCTTCGAGCAGCCGGTGGAGGGCGAGGCGGCCAACCTGCGCCGTTTCGAACTGGGCGCCCTGCTGATCGCGCTGCACGAACCGGCGCCTCTGCAAAGCGCTCAGGAGCGCCAGCTTCTCGAACGCGTACGCCAGCACTGGCTGGGTCGCCAACAACGGCGTCACCAGCGCGCCGAGCTCGATGGCCAATGCAGCCTGGTGGTCGGCCTGCCGGCTATTCACGCGCAACTGCTGGACAAGCTGCCACAGCGCACCGAGGCACAGTTGCTCGATGCCAGCCCCGGTGGCGCGCGCCTGCTGTGCAACGCCAATGAAGGCGCACCGCTGCAGGTCGGCCAGTTGCTTCTGCTACTTACCGGCGGTAAGCCGACCCTGGCATTGGTGCGCTGGCGCCATCAGGGCAGCGAGGGCCTGCACCTCGGCCTGCGCTATCTGAAGGGGTTGCCGCGGCCGGTGTGGCTGCGGCGCGCGCCCAATGCCCAGACCCATCCCGGCGTCCTGCAGAGCACCCCGGCGCCGGGTAACGGCTGGTACCACGGCCTGTGGCTGCCCAATGGCCAGTTCAGCGTCGACGAACATCTGTGGTTGCAACTGGCCAACGTTCACAACCAGGCGATCGTGCAGCTTCCCGAGAGCAACCTGCAGACATCGGCTGTCACCCGCCACCCGCTGCGTCTGGCCTGATACGCGAAACTGCGACCCCAGTCACGCGGCGCGCCTGCCGAGTGCACAGTTTCGCCAACAGGTGGCTGCTTATAATCCTGGGCACCCAAGTCTCACCCAGTCTGGAATGTCGCCATGTCCCACGTGCAAGACAAGCTGATTGGCTCCGTGCCCTCGCGCATCGTTGACGTCGCTCACCTGCTGGTCACGCCCTATGAGGGTCGCGTGGCCGAATACAACATTGCCACCTGGCTGCAATTGCCCGGGCTGGCCAACCTGCCGGTAACGCTGCTGGTGAGCTATCGCGACGGCGACAAACGCCGCGAAGTCAATGTCGACCACGGCAAGGTCAACGCCCACGGCAAGATCCTGCTCTCAGGCATCGCCCGCATGCCGGTGCGGCAGAAGATCGAAGAGATGCAGGTACGCTTGCGTTCGGCAGTACCGGCGCAAAGCCTGGTCGTCGAGGAATTTTTCGTTCAGGCGGTCGAGCTGGCCAGCAGCGCGAGTCGCCAGGCCATGGCCTGAGACAGCACGAAAAAGCAAAACCCCGCGCATCGTCGCGGGGTTTTGCTTTCAGGCAGAGGAAGCCTCCGGACTGCGCGAGGGCAATGCTTTCGAGTCGGCGGCCTCAGGCTGCGGGTCTTCACTGACCGCGTGTTCGAGCAGTGATTCCGGCCAGCGGGCGAAACGCAGCCCGGTAATACGATTGAGCCGCGTCAGCGCCTCTTGCGGATCGCGTCGATGAAGGTGAATCACCCTGTCTTTGCCTGTCATTACTGCATGCGTCCTTAACGCCCCTGCCCTGCTGGCAGTTCGATGGCCATTGCTGTTGCGATTGCCAGAAGCGTGCCAGCCCCCGGCACTGCATTCATTGACGTCCAGTCTGGTGCCAGGGCCACAGCACAGCGGGGCAAGGCCGTTTACTGACGTTTTTTGTCACGTGGTATCGCGACCTCGTCGCCCCGTTCGACATTTTCTCAACAGACTCCGTCAGCCCTTTCCCGGCAACCACTCAGCGAGACTGGTGCCAAATTGCTGCTCGCGCTGCGCCTGCACACGCTCCAATCCCTCACGCAACGCCGGATACCAGGGCTCATCGAGCTGCGCCGGGAGTTGCGACAGGCTCGGCAACGGCCAGGGGCTGCACTCGAGCAGCTTGTAGACGGGGAATGTGTGCAAATCCCGGCACAAGACCCAGCCACCGCCACTGGCTCTGCACGCCAGGTGCTCGCGTTCGAGGAAATCCATCACCTGGCTCCACTCGTCCTCCGGCAGGCGCCAGCCGGCACGTTGCATGTCGCCGTAATGCAGGGCCTCGCCCTTCTGTTGGCGTTTCAGCAAAAGACGCAGCACCACCAGCAGAGTCAAACCTCTTGGAATCGGCTCTCGACGCCAGTCCCTGGGCTGCGACAGGCCGTACACCAACTCGGCGCCCAGCAGCACGATCAGCCAGGACAGATAGATCCACACCAGAAACAGCGGCACCGTGGCGAACGCCCCATAGATCAGGTGGTAACCGGGAAACAATCGTACGTAGAGGCCGAACAGTGCCTTGGCGACTTCGAACAGAATGGCCGTGAACAGACCGCCAAGCAGCGCATGACGCAGCGGCACGCGGGTATTGGGGACTGCCGCGTAAAGCAAGGTGAAGGCGGCGATACTCGAAAACAGCGGAGTGAACGCCAACAGCGTCTTGGCGCCAACCACGGCGTCCGGCCCGGAAATCAGCGATAGAGAGGCGATATAGGTGCTGACCGCGAACCCCGCGCCGAGCAGCAAAGGTCCGAGGCTGAGAATTGCCCAGTAAAGCAGGAAGCTGGACATGCCGCGGCGCGGCTGACGCACCCGCCAGATTACGTTGAAGGTTTTCTCGATGGTCACCAGCATGAGAAACGCGGTAACCGCCAGCAAGCCCACGCCGAACCAGGTCAGTTGCCGCGCCTGCGTGGTGAACTCGCGCAGATATTCCTGCACCGTCTCGCCGGTAGACGGTACGAAATTGTGGAAGATGAAGCCCTGGATATCCTCGCCGACGCCCTGGAACGCTGGAATCGCCGAGAGCATGGCAAAGGTCACGGTCATCATCGGCACCACGGCGAACAGCGTGGTATAGGTCAACGCCGCCGCGTTGCCCGCGCCGCGGTTCTCCACGAAGCGCTTGTAAAGACACAGCCAGAACCCCAGCCAGTCCTTGAGACGAACCTGCATGACCTCTCCTTAGCCCTCAAACCTAAACAGACAGTGCGCCGCGTAAAAAGGTCGCAGCAAAGCGGCTCGCTGGTTTTCGTGCATCCACGCACCAGGCGGTTAGAATAGCCGCCACTTCAAGCCGGATGCGAGCCACCATGACCGACCTGACCCTTTATCACAACCCGCGCTGCTCCAAATCCCGCGGAGCGCTGGAACTGCTCGAAGCCCGCGGCCTGCAACCTGAGGTGGTGCGCTACCTGGAAACCCCACCCAGCGCCAACGAGCTCAAGAGCCTGCTGGGCAAGCTGGGCATCACCGCCCGTGACCTGCTACGCAGCGGCGAGGACGAGTACAAGGCGCTGGGCCTGAGCGATACCAGCCTGAGCGAAGCGCAACTGATCGAAGCCATGGTCGCGCATCCCAAACTGATCGAACGCCCGATCCTGATCGCGGGCGACAAGGCCGTGATCGGTCGCCCGCCGGAGAAGGTGCTGGAGCTGCTGGCATGAGTACGCCTTACATTCTGGTGCTCTACTACAGCCGCCATGGCGCCACTGCGCAGATGGCCAAGCAGGTTGCCCGCGGCGTCGAGATGGCCGGCCTGGAAGCACGTCTGCGCACGGTGCCAGCGGTTTCCAGCGAATGCGAGGCCGTCGCCCCGAGCGTGCCTGAAGACGGCGCCATGTACGCCACCCTGGACGACCTGAAGAGCTGCTCGGGCCTGGCCTTGGGCAGCCCGACCCGTTTCGGCAACATGGCCGCGCCGCTCAAGTACTTCCTCGACGGCACCAGCAACCTGTGGCTCACCGGCGAGCTGGTCGGCAAGCCGGCTGGCGTGTTCACATCTACCGCCAGCCTGCATGGCGGCCAGGAAACCACCCTGCTGTCGATGATGTTGCCACTGCTGCACCACGGCATGTTGCTCTGCGGCCTGCCCTACAGCGAATCGGCTCTGCTCGAAACCCGCGGTGGCGGCACGCCCTATGGCCCCAGCCACCATGCCGGTGGCGACGGCAAACGCGCGCTCGACGAACATGAAGTCGCCCTGTGCCGCGCACTGGGCCAACGCCTGGCACAGATCGCCGGCAAACTGGAGCACTGATCGTGGCCCGAGCCAAAAAGCCTTTGCCCAGCCTCGAATGGCTGGAGCCACGGGTCAAACTCAGCCGAGCGCTGAGCCTGTTCAGCTTCATCGCGCTGCTGACCCTGCTGCTGGTATGGAACCTGGCCTTCGCCGACCTGCATGGTGCCCGCGTCGGCGTGGTACTGGCCATCCAGCTGCTGCCATTGGCCCTGCTGGCGCCCGGCATCGCCATGGGTAATGCGCGCGCTCACGCCTGGGCCTGCTTCGTGGTCAACATCTACTTCATTCAGGGTGTACTCGCCGCCATCGACCCGGCGCGCGCGCTGTTCGGCGCTCTGGAGGCGGTAATCAGCTTCGGCCTGTTCTGCTGCGCCCTGCTCTACACCCGCTGGCGCTTTCAGTACGACCGCAAGAAGGCCGGGGAAGCCTGATGCGCCTGGTGCTGCTGCCTGGCCTCAATGGCAGCAGCGCCCTTTTCTCGCCTCTGCTCGCCGAGCTTGGGGATTTCGACTGCCACACCCTCGAACTGCCCGCTGATGGATCGCAGGACTATGACAGCCTGGCGCAGCCTATAACCGAGCACTGGGCAGCGCGCCCTTCGTGCTGCTGGGCGAATCCTTTTCCGGCCCACTCGCGTTCAGGCTCGCCTTGCGCAAGCCGTCTGGACTGCGCGGCGTCATCTTTGCCGCCTCTTTTCCGACCCGCCCCAACGCAGCCCTGGCGCTGCTCCGGCACCTGCCCATGCCCTTGCGACTCGCGACGCAGCCTTGGCTGCTGCGCGCGATGTGCCTTGGCCAGGACGCGAGCGATCAGACCCGGCACCTGATACAGAAAGAAATCCTTGGCTTGGACAAGACGCTGATACGCGCTCGCCTTCACACGCTGGCGACGCTGCAAGCACCGCAACAGCAGCTCGACCTGCCCGCCCTGCATCTATGGCCGCAGCAGGATCGCCTGGTTGCACACAAGGTGGCCAGGCAGCTGGCGCATGCTTGTAGCGACATCCGCCAGATTCGCCTGGATGGTCCGCACTTCATCCTGCAGACACAGCCGAAGGTCTGCGCGAGGGCAATCGCCGAATTCATGCAGGGACTGTGCGCGAGTTGACCCGTAGCCTGGATAAAATCCGGGAAGAACGGGATTCCCGGATCGTATCCGGACTACGGCAGCTTGAGGCCTGCCGCTCTTGCCTACCAGCCCAGCGTTTCCTTAAGGAAGGGAATGGTCAGCTTGCGCTGAGCCTGCAGCGAGGCCTGGTCGAGACGTTCCAGTAGTTCGAACAGCGCACTCATGCTGCGCTCGCCGCGGGTGAGAATGAAACGGCCGACCTCATCGCTCATCTGCAAGCCCCGACGCGAGGCCCGCAGTTGCAGAGCGCGCAGTTTGTCCTCGTCGGACAGCTCGTGCAGCTGGAAGATCAGCGCCAGGGTCAGGCGCGATTTAAGGTCAGGCAACTGGATCGGCAACTCGCGCGGCGACATGGTGCCAGCCAGCAGCAGACGCCGGCCGCTGTCGCGCAGACGATTGAACAGGTGGAACAGTCCCTCCTCCCAGTCGCTGCGACCCGCCACTGCATCGAGGTCGTCGAGACAGACCAGCTCGCACAACTCCAGATTGTCGAGCAGCTCCGGGCCGTGCTGCACCACCTCACCGAGCGGCAGATAGACCACCGCCTCGCCACGCTGCTCGAAACGCAGGCAGGCCGCCTGCAGCAGATGGCTACGTCCGACACCTTCGGCGCCCCACAGGTAGATCAGGCTCTCCGTCCAGCCGGCATCAGCCTCGCACAGACGCTCGACATAGCCCAGGGCCGCGGCGTTGGCGCCGGGGTAGTAGTTGGCGAAGGTGGCGTCATCGCGCAGACGCACCCCCAAAGGCAGCTGGATAGGTTTCATGCAGGGCTCGGCGGCTCAGCGGAACCGCAGTGGGACTCTCCGTAAAGGCGGGGCAGTTTATATCCTTCACCGCAGGGTGTCACTGACGCACTATTCTCGGTAATTCAATGCGTTAGCTCGTCTTGCCGGACAACGGAGCGGGCGTACGTTACCTGCTCCCACCAATCCGTGGCCTGTCAGCGTTCAGCGGATGGCCGAGTCGACCGCAAAGACCTCCGGCGAACGGTAACGGCGTATCACCTCAGGCAGGGTCTCCCCGTCGCCGGTCTTGCGGATCAGCCAATAGTTGATCGCCGCCATGTCGGTGAGGAACTCCTTGCAACGCTTGCGTGCCTCGGCGATAGCGTCGTAGGAGAACCACAGAACCTGTGCCTCCATGCGCTCAGGGCTGCGGTAGAAGCTGCCGATCACATTGACATGGACACTCTTGAGCAGTTCTTCATGGCCGGCGAAACCACCCTGCTCGATACAGGCCCAATACAGGTCCTCTGAGCCATCGGGGATGAAGGTGTCCACCCAGAGGCGATAATCCGCATCGATGATGATCGACCTCACCATCGAGTGCAGCTGGTCCTGATCCACACTCTCGAGCGGGTTGGACTTGCAGAAAGTGGCGAGTGCGCGAACCTCCCGCAACAATGACTCGGAGCCGCCACCGATGCGGTTGTAGCCCTCCATCAGCTCATTCAGGCTGCTGCGAAACTCGGCAATCTGCGCGCTGCCGCCCTCGATGCTGTCCAGCAAGGGGTAGATCTGATAGTTGTAGGCACAGATGGAGTTGATGAAATCGCCCATGGCGCGCTTGGTGCTCGACATGGACTCGAGCAGTTCGGCGGAACGTTCAGGGTTGGTCCTGAGGCTCTTCTCCAGTCGCTCCAGTCCCGCGCCGACCGAATGCTGCAAAGGGGCAGCGCGCTCGACGATCTCCTTCACGTAAATGCCCGACAACTCGCCCAGCGCAGATTGAAACTCATCGACAGTCACCGCACGAACGGATTCGTCCAGTTGACGGCGCTTGGTCTCGCGGGCTTTCAGGCGCTGGTTCACCATAAAGGTGATCGCCGAAGCCAAAATCGCCAGGCTCGTGGCCACATCCACTCCCAGCTGGACAGTTGAAAACTCCATTTTTTCCTCCCTGGCAATCCGTTTATTTACGTACTCAGCTTGGGTCACATCGATTCAAAGCTGGTACAGCGGTAATTCCGCGAAGCGCTTACAGCCCAATGCCGTCAATCACTCAATCGACGGGTGGCGAACCACCGTACAACCCCGAGAGCCGGTACAGATCATGAGCATGGCGCAGCAAAACCATGATCACCGCCGCCACCGGCAAAGCCAACAGCACGCCGGTGAAGCCGAACAGCTGGCCGCCAGCGAGAATGGCGAAGATCACCGCGACCGGGTGCAGACCGATGCGGTCACCCACCAGCATGGGTGTCAGCACCATGCCTTCGAGCAATTGACCGATCATGAACACCACGCCGATGCCGAGCAGCGGATAGGGATCGAGGCCGAACTGGAACAGCGCCGCGCTCAATGCCGCGCCGATACCGACGATGAACCCCATATAGGGCACGATACTGGCCAGGCCGGCCAGCACGCCGATCAACAGCCCGAGCTCCAACCCCACCAGCATCAGGCCAACGGAATAGATCACGCTCAGCGCCAGCATCACCAGCAACTGGCCGCGCAGGAAGGCGCCGAGCACCTCATGGCATTCGCCGGCCAGCTTGACTACCAACCCCTCGCGTTGACGCGGCAGTAAACCTCGCACGCGCTCGACCAGCACATCCCAGTCACGCATCAGGTAGAAGCTCACCACCGGGATCAACAGCAGATTGCCCAGCCAGGCCAGCAGCGCCAGCCCCGAGGACGTGGCCTGGGCCAGCACCACCTTGAGCACGTCGGTGGTCTTGCCGATGTTGTCAGCGAATACCTGCTTCAGTTGCTCGAGCTGCAACAGGTCATCCTGCAATCCGAGGTGCGATTGCGACCAGGGCAAGGCGGTGCCCTGCAGCCAGTCGAGCATCTCCGGCGCCAGCTGATACAGGCGCACCAACTGCCGCCCGAGCATGGGCACCAGCACCAGCAGAAGAATCAGCAACAGCAGCGCGAACAGGGTGAACACCACAATCACGCCGCCGGTGCGCGACAGGCGATGCCGCTCGAGACGGTCGACCAGCGGATCACCCAGGTAGGCCAGCAGGATGCCCACTAGAAACGGGGAAAGAATCGGGTGCAGCAGATACAGGAGCCAGCCGAGCAGAAACAGCCCAGCCATCCATAGCCAGCGGGTGGAATCGGTCATGCTCGCGTCCTCGATGCGAAACGGCGCCCGAAAGGCGCCGTGAAACAGGGCTGTGTCTAGCGGTGGAAATTCTACCAGCGAAAGCGCAGCTGATCGGTGCGCGGTTTCACCTGAGGCGCCTCGTTTGCGGAGCCCGCCTGCGGATTTTCCACCGGCTCAGCGGCATCGAGCGGTTCGCTGACCTCCTGAAGCTGAGCCAATGCCAGCTGCGCGCGCAGTTGCTCTGGGCTTGCGCTGACCTGATAAACAAGGCGCTGCCCATCGATTTCCTGTAGACGCGCGGCGAACGGCTCGAGGAGGCGCTCCAGCGCCGCAAAACGGCCCAGATCAGCGCCTTCGATCACCAGCGTCAGGCTTTGCGCCGCGCCGGGCTTGACGACAAAACGCGGGGCCAGACGCTCGGCCACCGCCAGCATCACCGCATCGGCCAGCGCGGCCTGATCGGCGCCCTCAGCCTTGCCCTGCTCACGTTCGTCTCCCAGCCACAGGCGCCAGGTCGCCTGCCAGTTGCCGCCGCTTTCGGCCGCCTGTACCGCCAGCAAAGCGTCGGCGCCATAGCGCTCGGACGCTTCGCGCAGCGCCTGCGGATCATTGGCCAGCAAGGCATCGGCACTGCCCAGCGCCTGCTCGCTCAGATCCGCCAGCGGCAAACGCAGTGGCAGGCCACGATGTTGCGCGGCATCGCGCAGCAGTGCCGATGCACCCTGGCTCTCGCCGACCAGTTGACTGCCTTCCGGCGACTCGTTGAGCCACCAGGCGAGAATGGCCGGACGGTTGGCCCCCCACAGGGCCAGCCCCGCCTGGCGTAATTGCCGGTCAGTGCTGGCTGGATCGAACTCGACCAGCAGTGCGTCGCCTTCGTAACCGTACTGGCTGACGATTTGCTGCGGGTCCTTGCGCAGCCCTTCCAGCGCCGAGTTCTGCAGCGCCTTGGTATCGCCGGTCAGGCGCAGCACCAGGGTCTGCAGGGCTTTCTGCATCGCCGCGTCACGGCTTTCCGGTTGCTGGTCCGCTACGGGTTCGCGCACCTGATACAGGCCGGCAACCGGCGCGGCCAATGCCGGCAGGCTCAGGAGCGACACAAGGAAGAACATCAGGCGGACAGACAAACGCATGGGGCGGCTCTCGCGAAGGGATAATGGCGTGCGCAAAGGCCTATACCTTAAACAGCCGCCTCTGCCCCGGCAACCAGAGCCATAGCCTGCGACGAAGCGCATCCACGCGAGTGGCCGCTACCGGGCAAGCCTGATAAAATCGCGCGCCTTCGCCAGCCGGTACGCGCACCGGGCTCCTGAGAGCCTGCGCCACATCGGCGCCTACACGAACTCCCCATCCAAAGGCCCGGATCTATGAGCAAGCAACCCTCCATCAGCTACAAGGACGCAGGCGTCGACATCGATGCCGGTGAAGCCCTGGTCGAGCGCATCAAAGGCGTCGCCAAGCGCACTGCCCGTCCGGAAGTCATGGGTGGCCTGGGCGGCTTCGGCGCCCTGTGCGAGATCCCGGCTGGCTACAAGCAGCCGGTGCTGGTGTCCGGCACCGATGGCGTCGGTACCAAACTGCGCCTGGCGCTGAACCTGAACAAGCACGACAGCATCGGCCAGGACCTGGTCGCCATGTGCGTCAACGATCTGGTGGTCTGCGGCGCCGAGCCGCTGTTCTTCCTCGACTACTACGCGACCGGCAAGCTCAACGTCGACGTGGCCGCCACCGTGGTCACCGGCATCGGCGCCGGTTGCGAGCTGGCCGGCTGCTCCCTGGTCGGTGGTGAAACCGCCGAAATGCCGGGCATGTACGGAGGCGAAGACTACGACCTGGCCGGCTTCTGCGTCGGCGTGGTGGAAAAGAGCGAGATTATCGACGGCTCCAAGGTCGTCACCGGCGATGCGCTGATCGCCCTGCCCTCCTCCGGCCCGCACTCCAATGGCTACTCGCTGATCCGCAAGATCATCGAAGTCTCCGGCGCCGACATCGAGCAGGTGCAACTGGGCGGCAAGGCGCTGACCGACCTGCTGATGGCGCCGACCCGCATTTACGTCAAGCCGCTGCTCAAGCTGATCAAGGACACCGGCGCGGTCAAGGCCATGGCCCACATCACCGGCGGCGGCCTGCTGGACAACATCCCGCGCGTACTGCCGCAAGGCGCTCAGGCGGTGATCGACGTAGCCAGCTGGAATCGCCCGGCCGTGTTCGACTGGCTGCAGGAACAAGGCAACGTCGACGAGCACGAAATGCACCGCGTGCTGAACTGCGGCGTCGGCATGGTCATCTGCGTCGCCCAGGATCAGGTCGATGCAGCCCTGGCCAGCCTGCGCACCAGCGGCGAGCAGCCCTGGGTCATCGGTCAGATCACCGAAGCGGCCGAAGGCGCGGCTCAGGTTCAGCTGAACAACCTGAAAAGCCACTGATGCCCTGTAATGTCGTCGTCCTGATCTCAGGGTCAGGCAGCAACCTGCAAGCGCTGATCGACAGCCTCGGCCACGACGGCAATCCGGCTCGCATCGCCGTGGTCATCTCCAACCGCGCCGATGCCTACGGTCTGCAACGGGCGCAACGGGCCGGCATCGCTACCGAACTGCTTGACCACAAGCAGTTCGACGGCCGCGAAGCCTTCGATGCAGCCCTGATCCTGGCCATCGATGCCCATCAGCCCGATCTGGTGGTGCTGGCCGGCTTCATGCGCATTCTTACGCCGGGCTTCGTTCAGCACTACGCTGGGCGCCTGCTGAACATCCACCCCTCGCTGCTGCCCAGGCACAAGGGTCTGCATACGCACCAGCGAGCGCTGGAGGCTGGCGACAGCGAGCACGGCTGCAGCGTGCACTTCGTCACCGAGGAACTCGATGGTGGCCCCCTGGTCGTACAAGCTGTGCTGCCAGTGACGGCAGACGACACGGCCGAAAGCCTGGCCAGTCGCGTGCATCAGCAGGAACACCAGATCTATCCCCTGGCCGTACGCTGGTTTGCCGAAGGCCGCTTGCGTCTCGGCGCCCAAGGCGCAATGCTGGATGGCCAGCCGCTACCCGCCAGCGGCCACCTGATTCGAACCTAGGAGACTCTATGCGTCGTGCCCTGCTGTTCGCCATGACACTGTTCGCCCTGCCAGCCCTCGCCGAGGACCTGCAGCCTTTCTCCGCCAGCTATACCGCCGACTGGAAGCAGCTGCCGGTAAGCGGCAGCGCCGAGCGCAGCCTCAAGCACGAGGACGACGGTCGCTGGACACTCAATTTCGAGGCCTCGATGCTGGTCGCCGGCCTGACCGAAGAAAGCACCTTCCGCGTCGACAACGGAGCCCTGCTGCCGCTGACCTATCGCCTCAACCGCAGCGGCCTGGGCAAGGGCAAGAAGGTCGAGCAGGACTTCGATTGGGAGCAGAAGCAGGTCATCGGCAACGACCGTGGCGATGCCGTTACCTTTCCCCTCAACCGCGGCCTGCTGGACAAGTCGACCTACCAGATCGCCCTGCAGCAGGACGTTGCAGCCGGCAAGAAGAGCGTGAGCTACCAGGTGGTCGATGGTGACGAAATCGAAACCTACGACTTCCGTGTGCTGGGCGAGGAAGTGGTACGCACCAAAGCCGGCCTGATCGATTCGATCAAGGTCGAGCGTGTGCGTGACCCCACGCAGAGCACCCGCAAGACCGTACTGTGGTTTGCCAAGGATTGGGGCCACCTGCTGGTGCGCCTGCACCAGGTGGAAACCGACGGCAAGGAATACCAGATCATGCTCAAGGAAGGCACCGTCGCCGGCAAGGCCGTGGAAGGCCGCCGCGACTGATCGGCGCACGAACAAAAAAACCGGGCAAATGCCCGGTTTTTTATTGCCCACCATAGGCGCTGATCGGGCAGCGCCTGACAAGTATCAGTCCTGACTCATCGCACCAATCCTGTGAATCGACAGGTCGGCGCCGTTGTACTCCTCTTCCTGACTCAGGCGAATGCCCAGGGAAGTCTTGAGCAGGCCATACACCGCAAAGCCACCGACCAACGCGATCACCACACCCAGCGCCGTGCCGATCACCTGGCTGGCCAGGCTCACGCCACCCAGGCCGCCAAAGGCTTCGAGCCCGAAAATGCCGCAGGCGATACCGCCCCAGACGCCGCATAGGCCATGTAATGGCCACACGCCGAGCACGTCGTCGATCTTCCACTTCACCTGAGTCGCAGTGAAGGCCCAGACGAACAGCGCACCGGCGATGGCGCCCGTGGCCAGTGCGCCGATCGGGTGCATCAGATCCGAACCGGCGCAGATCGCCACTAGGCCGGCGAGCGGGCCGTTGTGCAGGAAGCCAGGATCGTTACGACCGACCGCCAGCGCCGCGACGGTACCGCCGACCATGGCCATCAGCGAGTTGACGGCCACCAGGCCGCTGACGCCTTCGAGCGTCTGCGCGCTCATCACGTTGAAGCCGAACCATCCGATGATCAGGATCCATGATCCCAGCGCCAGAAATGGAATGTTCGACGGTGCCATGGCCACCAGCTTGCCGTCGCGGTAACGACCATTGCGACGACCGAGCAGCAGCACCGCACCGAACGCCAGCCAGCCGCCCATGGCATGCACCACCACCGACCCCGCGAAGTCATGAAAGCCTGCACCGAAGCGCGCTTCGAGCCAGGCCTGCACACCGTAGTTGGCGTTCCAGATCATGCCCTCGAAGAATGGATAGACGAAGGCCACGATCAACACCGTGGCGCATAGCTGCGGGCCGAACTTGGCGCGCTCGGCAATACCGCCGGAGATGATCGCCGGAATCGCGGCGGCGAAGGTCAGCAGAAAGAAGAACTTCACCAGGCCATAGCCATGGTGTTCGGTCAGCACCGCGGCCGGCTCGAGGAAATTGATGCCATAGGCGACCCAGTAACCGATGAAGAAGTACGCCAGCGTGGAAATGGCGAAGTCCGAAAGAATCTTCGACAGCGCATTGACCTGGTTCTTCTGCCGTACCGTACCTACTTCGAGGAAGGCGAAACCGGCATGCATGGCCAGGACCATGATCGCACCCAGCAGGATGAACAGAGTATTGGAGCCGTGAATCAGCGTGGCCACGGCACTATTGATGTTTTCCATCGAAGACGAAAACTCCGGAGGCAGAGGAAAAGGCACCAAACCAAGGCATCTCTCGAAAACTCGCACCACAATGCAGCCAGGCTGCAGGGCGCGCCCCCGAAAGAGTGCCGACAGGCGGCCCTGAAATGGCGCCACCGAAATCGACTGATCGATGCTTATTTCTTTTTAATCAAATGGTTATGCGCGAAACAGACCATCCTGAGCCAAACCCGAAAGGCCCCATTGCAGGGCATCGCTGGCTTTCGCGCACCAGCAAAATGCAATCGCCATACCAAACGCCAAACCGGTCACTCTGCGACTATTCTTGTGGAACCCTGGCGCCGCCGAGCACTCGTAAACCATACATACCCAATGCAGAGGACTGCTCGCCATGCCAAACAAAGCCGCTATTTCAAGCACTAAGGACGCCCTGCTGGATGAATTCCAGGCTCTGGTCAGCGACACCGAGAAGCTCCTGCAACATTCCGCCAGCCTCGCCGGTGAACAGGCCGAAGCCCTGCGCGACGATATTCGCAGCAGCCTGGGCCGCGCCCGGGAAACCCTGCATGACGCCGAGGCCAGCCTGCGTCAGCAGGGCAAGGTCGCCGTCGATGCCACCGAAGAGTACGTCCACAAGCATCCGTGGCAGGCCGTCGGCGTAGCAGCCGCTGTCGGCCTGGTGCTCGGCCTTATGATGAGCCGTCGTTGACAGCGCCCATGTCCAAGGACTCTTCAGCCCGTCGTCTCGGGGCAGCGCTGCTCGGCCTGTTGCAAGGCCACATCGCGCTGATGGCCCATGAACTGGAGGACCAGCGCAACCAGGCACTGCGTGCGCTGCTGCTCGGGGGCCTGTGCTTCAGTTTTGCTCTGCTTCTGTTGTTCGGTTTGTCCGTTCTGTTGCTGGTCATCTTCTGGGACAGCCACCGCCTGGCAGTGGCCATAGGGTTGTGTATGTTCCATGGAGCGGGCCTGCTAGCCTGCGGTACCTGGCTGGTGCAGAGCTTGCGGAACGCTGAAGCGCCTTTCAGCGCGACGCTGGAAGAATTGCAACGAGACAAGGAGCAACTGTTGCCATGACCACTCCCACCATGCCCCCAGGCGCCTCACCGCGCGAAATGCGTAAGGCCGTGCTGCGTATGCGCCTGGAAATGCGCCGCCAGGAGGTTCGCCATGAAGCGTTGCAGCTCACCAGCCCGCTACGCCAGGCTCGTGACTACGGACAACGCTTGCGCCAGGGTACTGCACCATTCTGGCTCGCAGGTGGAGCAGCGACGCTGACCGCGTTGCTGGTTCGCAAGCGGGGCATGCGTAGCTTGTTGCGCCTGGCGCTGCTGGTCATTCCGTTGCTTCGGCACCGTCCCATGAGGTAGCAATTACGGCCACCCTTGCGAGGAGTGGCCGTAATCTTGCTTGGTCGAGCAGTCTGCCGCTTCATGCGGCCAACTGCTCGCAGCTAAGGACATTCAGTGCTCGACGGACAGCCATTCGCCGTCTTCCAACCCTTCATCGACACGGCCACTGGCCGCATAGCTGGCGTTGAAGCGCTGGCCCGGCTGCGTGATAGCAGTGGCCAGGAGCGTTCAGCCGGCCACCTCTTCGCTGACCCTAAAACGCCCACCGCAGCCCTGCGGCGCCTGGACCGCCAAGTCCGCGAAGATGCGCTGCAGCGCTTTGGCGAAGCCCCCAGCGACTGGTTTCTCAGCCTGAACATTTCGCCGCGCTGGATCAGCCTGTTGCGCCCGGCCCAACCCCTTCCCAGTCTGATTCAACTGCAGCGCAGCCGTATCGACCCAGCGCGCATCGTCTTCGAAATAACCGAACTGGGTGGCGCCCGACAGCGGCTGCCCGACGTGGTCGCGCGCTACCGTGAAGCCGGCGCGCGTATCGCCATCGACGACTTCGGTGCCGGCTACTCGCAGCTCGACCGCGTACTGGCCTTGCAGCCGGACATCCTCAAGCTGGACATGCGCCTGTTTCAGGAAGCGGCGCGTGGCGGCCCCAGCGGCGAGGTGGTCAAGGCCCTGGCGCAGATGGCGGAGAAGACCGGCTGCTGGATCATCGCCGAAGGGGTGGAGACCGAAGCCGAGCTGAACTTCGCCCTGGAGTGCGGCGCACGCTATGTGCAGGGTTTTCTCTTCGCCAAGCCCGAGCGGGAGCTGTTCGCCAGCGATGCCTTCGTCGGCCGTTTCGCACGTTTGCGCGACAGCTACGTGCAGCAGAAACTTGCCGAGCGTGCGCGTCTGCTCAACCTGCGCCAGCAGTTGACCGAACTGATGGCCGAGCTGCGGGCCTGGGCCGAAAGCGGTGCTGCGGCGAGCAGCCTGCGCGCACCGAATAACTATCCCTGGCTGCTGCGCACCTATCAGTGCGACCGCCATGGCACCCAGCTGACGCCGAACCTGGAATGGCGCCAGCACGCCTGGCAGGCAGATGACCGCTACCTCGGCCACAACTGGTCGTGGCGCCCCTACTTCTATCAACTGCTGGCCGAAGGCTGGGAGGAACGGCGCCTGACCCTGTCCACCACCTACCGCGACGCCACCACCAACCAGTACTGCCTGACGGCTGGCCAGTTCATCGACAACGGTCGTCGCCTGCTGTTGGTGGACATCGACGCCGCCGGCCTGTAGCCAACCCGGGGTTGCAGGCAGCGGCACGAACAACCAAGCTAGGGGCCCGGATCAACCTGGCGAGGATCGGCCTTGGATTGGCACACCCTGCTCACCCGCGAACGTCTCGGCAAACCCGCGCCCGGCTCGGCAGAGCTCGGACGCAGCCCCTTTCACAAGGATCATGACCGCATCATCTTCTCCGGTGCCTTCCGCCGCCTGGGGCGCAAGACGCAGGTGCATCCGGTTTCCAGCAACGACCATATCCATACCCGCCTGACCCACTCGCTGGAAGTCAGCTGTGTCGGCCGCTCCCTGGCCATGCGCGTCGGCGAGATGCTGCGTGACGAACTGCCCCAGTGGTGCACGCCCAGCGATCTGGGCATGGTCGTGCAGTCGGCCTGTCTGGCTCACGACATCGGCAACCCACCGTTCGGCCATTCCGGCGAAGACGCCATCCGCCACTGGTTTCAGCAGGCCGCCGGGCGTGGCTGGCTGGATGCGATAAGCGATGCCGAGCGCTGCGACTTTCTCAATTTCGAAGGCAACGCCCAGGGCTTTCGCGTGCTCACCCAGCTCGAATACCACCAGTTCGACGGCGGCACACGGCTGACCTACGCGACCCTCGGCACTTACCTCAAGTACCCCTGGACGGCGCGCCATGCCGACGCTCAGGGCTACAAGAAACACAAGTTCGGCTGCTACCAGAGCGAGTTGCCGCTGCTCGAACAAATCGCCGCCAAGCTCGAATTGCCGCAGCTCGAGGCCCAACGCTGGGCGCGCCATCCACTGGTCTATCTAATGGAGGCGGCGGACGACATCTGCTACGGCCTGATCGACCTGGAAGACGGCGTGGAGATGGAGCTGCTCGACTACACCGAAGTCGAGGCGCTGCTGCTCGATCTGGTCGGCGACGATCTGCCGGAAACCTATCGCCAGCTCGGCCCACGGGACTCGCGCCGGCGCAAACTGGCGATCCTGCGCGGCAAGGCCATCGAGCACCTGACCAACGCCGCGGCCAGTGCCTTCGTCGAGCAGCAGCAGGCAATGCTCAACGGCAGCCTGCAGGGCGATCTGGTCGAACACATGCACGGCGCGGCCAAGCGCTGCGTGCAGAGCGCGAAGTCACTGGCCCGGGAGAAGATTTTCCACGACAAGCGCAAGACGCTGCACGAGATCGGCGCCTACACCACGCTGGAAATCCTCCTCAATGCCTTCTGCGGCGCGGCGCTGGAACAGCACAGCGGACGCGCGCTGTCATTCAAGCATCGGCGCATCCTCGACCTCCTCAGCTATTACGCGCCTGAACCGGGCTGGCCGCTGTATCGCTCGTTCATGCGGGTGATTGACTTCATCGCCGGCATGACAGACAGCTACGCTACGGAAATGGCCAGGGAAATGACCGGCCGTTCGAGCCCGGTCTGACGAAAAGCGCACATGAAGAACCTGATTCGCAACAGCTTCACCTGGCATGCCGGGCCACCGGCCTGGGGCCCGGCCGTGGTGGCCGGACTGGGCTGTGCACTGCCGCTGCTGCTCGGTCTGTTCACCGCTCATAGTGGGTTTCTCTGGGCCTCGGCCGGAGCCTTCCAGGCCGCGCAGGCCAATCCGCTGCACCGCTTCGGCATGTTGCGCATGCTGCTGCTCACCGGGCTCGGCGCCTGCAGCGCCGGCCTGGGCTTCTGGGCCGGCAGTCACCCGCTGGTCAGCGTGGGCATTTTCGCCGCCTTTGGCCTGCTGCTGGCCTGGCTGCAGCGCTTCGGCAGCGAGGCCGGCAAGCTGGGCATCGGCTTGTGCATCTGTGTCTGCCTCGGCCAAGGGCAGTTCGGCATCGGCAACCTGCATAATCCCTACGCGGTGGCCATGCTGTTCACCCTCGGCGGGTTGTGGGTGATGTTGCTGGCCTTCGGCCTGCGCGGCCTCCATGGCCTGCGCATGTGGCCATACATGCCGCGTTTTCTCGCCGTTCTCAAGGTACTCAAGCGCCACGCGCAGCGCCTGCCACGCCAGCAATGGCGCCTGCATGCGCTGGCCTGCATGCTGGCTTTCGCCGCCTCCGGGCTGATCGTCAATCTGGCCGGCCTGTCGCGTGGTTACTGGCTGACGCTGACCGTCATCAGCACGCTGCAGCTGGAGTTCCAGGGCAGCCTGGTACGCGCGCTGCAGGCCAGCCTTGCCAGTCTCGCCGCCGCCGGCCTGCTGATCCTCTTCGGTCACAGTCTGCAAAGCCCGCCAATGATGGTGATGACGCTGCTGGTACTGGTGATCCTCAGCCGCGCGTTGAAAGCCAATCACTACGGTTTGTTCGTGCTGCAGACCAGCCTGTGCTTCGTGCTCCTGGCGGAAAGCCTGTCGCAGGACTGGCACCTGGCCGAGGTGCGCCTGCTCAACGCGCTGATCGGTGTCGCCCTGACTCTGACCGTGGCCCTTCTGGTGCATGGCCTGCGCCTGCAACTGAACAAAACGGGCAAGAGCGAGGACGCCTCACAACAGCCCTTATAACGTTTAGGCAGATTCGCTCACTCTTCACTATGCTGTGGAAGCCTGCAGCGCCCGCAAGGAGTGAAGTGCGATGCTCAATACCGCCGTTGCGCGGGAACGCCGTTTCCCTCTGCACGTTCATATCAGTGTTCTGTTCACGCTTCTGCTGCTGTTCACCGGTGTCGTGCTGGGGTTGTTCAATTACCAGCAGACCAGCCGGCTGATTTTCTCCAGCAGCTCGACACTCTTCGAGCGCATCCAGCACGACGTGCAGCGCGATCTGGACAACACCTATCGCCCCATCCGCCACCTGCTCAGCCTGCTGGCGCTGCACCCGGCCGCCCAAGCGGAAACACTCGATGAACGCCTGGAAATGCTGCCGCTGTTCGTCCAGGCACTACGCGACAATCCCAAGCTGGCCTCGATCTATCTCGGCTACGAGGACGGCGACTTCTTCATGGTCAGGCCACTGCGCAGCGAGGCGCTCAAGCAACTCTTCGACGCACCTGAAAACGCCGCCTATCAGGTCTGGACCATCGACCGCAGCAGCGCCGGAACCGAGAGCAACTATCTGTTCTACGACGGCTCGCTGAACCCGCTCAGCCGCCGCCAGAAGCTCAGCGAACCCTACGATCCGCGACAGCGCGAGTGGTTCAAGCGCGCCCGCGGCGACGGCGGGCAGATCACCACCGCGCCCTACCTGTTCTTTTCCAGCCAGGAAATCGGCACCACCCTGGCCAGGCGCAGCGGGCTGACCACCGTACTCGGTGCCGACCTCACGCTCGACGATCTCTCCGCCACGCTGGCCACTCACCGTGTCACGCCCAACAGCCAGGTGGTGCTCGCCGACACCGACGGCAACGCGGTGGCCTACCCGGAGAGCAACCGCCTGCTCAAGGAGGTCGAGGGCAAGGTATCGCTGGTCAAGGTCAGTGAACTCGACCCGGCACTGGGTGAATTGCTGTCCGGCCACCTCAACGAACAGGACGAGGGCATTGTCGAACTGGCCAGACAACGCTGGGCAATGGCCCACCGGCACATTCAGGAAGGCGGCCCGCAGGGCCTGCATCTGGCGCTGCTGGTGCCCGAGCAGGAGCTGTTGGCCGAGGCCTATCGCATCCGCTGGCAGGGCGCGTTGATCACTTTGACCACGCTGCTGCTGTGCCTGCCGCTGGGCTGGCTGACCTCGCGTCTGGTGGCCAAACCCCTGCGCAGCCTGGTGCAGGAAGCGCAGGCCATCCGCCGCTTCGACTTCAGCCACCCGGCCAGTGGCCGCTCGCCGATTCTCGAAGTCGACCAACTGGCGGTGTCGATGGGCAGCATGAAAGACACCCTGTCGAGCTTCCTCGACATCGCCGCCAGCCTTTCCGCGGAAACCCATTTCGACATGCTGATCAAACGGGTGATGGACGCCACCGTTTCCATCAGCGATGCGCAGGGCGGGCTGCTCTATCTGCTCGACAATGACAACGATAGACTGGAGCCCCAGGGACTGGTGATCGACGGTCAGAGCCGCAGCCTCGCCGAGCTGGGCATCCATGCACTGGCCCACGCAGATCCGACGCTACCCGCCTGGCTGCAACGCCCGGCCAGCGGCGGCGAAAGCGTTGCCACCTCCATCGGCTTCGATCAGGCGGGCGAATTTCAAGGACTGCTCTCGGCCATGGACAGCCCGCGCCTGCACTTGATCGCCGCCGGCCTGCACAACCGCCAGGGTGACACGGTCGGCGTACTGGTGCTGTTGCAACGCGATAGCGGCGAGAACAGCGAAAGCATGCTCAGCCGGGACCGGGTGGCCTTCGTCGACGCAGTCTCCGGCAGCGCCGCCCTGTGCATCGAGAGCCAGCGTCTGCTGGCCCGGCAGAAGCAACTGCTCGATGCCTTCATCCAGCTGATCGCCGGCGCCATCGATGCCAAGAGTCCCTACACCGGCGGCCACTGCCAGCGCGTGCCGGAAATCACCCTGATGCTGGCGCGCGCCGTAGCCGCGAGCGACGCACCCGAATTTCGTGACTACAACCCCAGCGACGAGGAATGGGAAGCACTGCATATCGCCGCCTGGCTGCATGACTGCGGCAAGGTCACCACCCCCGAATACGTGGTCGACAAGGCAACCAAGCTGGAAACCCTGTACGACCGTATTCACGAGGTGCGCATGCGCTTCGAGGTGCTCAAGCGCGATGCCTGGGTCGCCTACTGGCGTGGCCGCGCCGAAGGCGGAGACGACACCGCGCTGGCGGCCCTGCGCGACCAGCTGCTGAGCGATCTGGACGACGAATTCGCCTTCATCGCGCGCATCAACCTGGGTGGCGAGGCCATGGCCGATGCCGACCAGGCACGTCTCGGGCAGATCGCCGAAAGACGCTGGCTGCGCACTTTGGACAACCGCCTGGGCGTTTCCTGGGAAGAGGCCAAACGCCTGGAGCGCACGGCGACCGACGAACTGCCGGTGGAAGAGGCGCTACTGGCCGACCGCCTCGATCATCTGATCGAGCGGCCGGCTCAGGAGCTGATCGCGCCGGACAACCGCTGGGGCTTCAAGCTGGAGGTACCGCCCTACAAGTTCAACCGTGGCGAGTTGCACAACCTGAGCATCGCCCGCGGCACGCTGACGGCCGAGGAACGCTACATCATCAACCATCACATCGTGCAGACCATTCTGATGCTCGACCGCCTGCCTTTTCCCAGGCACCTGCAGAGCGTCACCGAGATCGCCGGCGGGCATCACGAAAAGATGGACGGCAGCGGCTATCCCAAGCGCCTGACGCGCGAGCAGATGAGCCTGCCGGCGAGGATGATGGCGATCGCCGATATCTTCGAAGCGCTAACCGCGGTGGATCGCCCGTACAAGAAGGGCAAGACGCTGTCGGAAGCGCTGAACATCATGGTAGGCATGTGCAAGGGGGCGCACATCGACCCGCAGCTGTTCGCTCTGTTCGTCCGTAGCGGCATCCATCGACGCTACGCCGAACGCTTCATGCGGCCCGAGCAGATCGATGAGGTAGACGAGCAGGCACTGCTGGAAAAGGCAGGCATTGTGTAGGAGCGGTTTTATTCGCGAATAAAGCGGAACGCCGCCCGTCCGCTCCTACAAGACCATGACCTGGATTGGCCGAACGCCGATCAAGCCTGGTTGATCGGGTTCTCCGGATACCAGACGTCCAACAGCGGACTGATTTCGTAGTTCTCCAGCTCGTCGCGGCCCTTGAGCCAGGCCTCGACGGCAGCGCGCTGCTCCTCGTTGACCGAGCCACGCTTGGCCAGGCAGACCAGACCGTAGTCTTCGCCACCGACGTAGTCCAGACCATTGCCGGCGATGGCCTGATCGAGGAACTGATCGACGAAGTCGTCGAGAGTCTGGTCGCTCAGGTCGGCCTTGAAGTTCAGGGTCAGCTCGAAGCCCAGCTCCTGGAATTCATCGACACAGAGCTTCTTGCGCAGACGGCGGGAACGGTTGGTCGCCATGAAACAATCCTCAAAGGTGATAACGCGCGGCACTCTAGCATTTTCGCCGGCCAAGCGCCCGTCTTGTGTTGCCTGGCACACCCGGGCACAGGTTGAACACCAGCTGTTTGCCGCGACGGTTTTAAACGGCTGGGGCCAACTAAGGATCGGCTCTTGCGGCATAATGCCGGCAACTTTTCCCCGAGCCGGACGGTCGTTTGTCTGTCTCCCTCGTTGCTCCCGCCTGATTGCGGAAGGTTCCTGTCGATGATTCAGCGGTTTCGCCAACTGGCGCTGAGCGCCGTAATTCTCCCCCTCGCCCTCTCCTGCCATGCCGCCAGCGCCGCACTGCCTGCCAAGGTGGAACAGGCGCTGAAGGCCAACAAAATTTCCAACAACTCGCTGTCGGTGATGACCGTGCCGCTCGGCGGACAGACCGGCGGCCTGCAATTCAACGCCGATGTCTCGGTCAACCCGGCATCGACCATGAAGCTGGTGACCACCTATGCGGCACTCGAACTGCTGGGCCCAAACCATCAGTGGAAGACCGAGTTCTATGTCGACGGCCCACTGAAGGACGGCGTACTGCATGGCAACCTCTACCTGAAAGGTGGCGGCGACCCGAAACTGAACATGGAAAAACTCTGGCTGCTGCTGCGTGACCTGCGCATCAACGGCGTGCGCCAGGTCCAGGGCGATCTGGTGCTGGATCGCAGTTTCTTCGTCGCACCGCAGTTGCCCGCCTTCAACGACGACGGTGGCGACGCCAACAAACCCTTCCTGGTCAAACCCGACTCGCTGCTGGTCAACCTCAAGGCGCAACGTTTCATCACCCGTGCCGAAGACGGCAAGGTGAGCATCGCCATGGACCCGCCCATCGCCTCGGTGCGTATCGACAATCAGGTCCGCCTGCTCAAGGCAGCCAAGTGCCCATCCTGGCCGGACATTCGTTACAACGCAGTGGAAGAGTTCGACGGCACCACCCTGATCGTCAGCGGCCAGCTCGCCGAAGGCTGCAGCGCGCAGACCTACCTGTCGCTGCTCGATCACCCCAGCTACGCAGCGGGTGCGGTACGCGGCATCTGGCAGGAACTGGGCGGCAAGATTCTCGGCAAGGACCGCCAGGGCCCTGTGCCGGACAAGGCCCGTATGCTGGTTCGCGCCTTCTCGCCCGATGTGGTGGAGATCGTCCGCGACATCAACAAGTACAGTAACAACACCATGGCCCGGCAGCTGTTCCTCAGCATCGGGGCGCAGTTCCGTACCGAAGCCGACCAGGACGACTCCATGGCCGCGCAGCGGGTGATTCGCAGCTGGCTGGCACGCAAGGGCATCACCGCACCGCATCTAGTGATGGAGAATGGCTCCGGCCTGTCGCGCGCCGAGCGCATCAGTGCACGGGAGATGGCGCTGATTCTCCAGGCTGCCTGGCGCAGCCCGTACGCCGCCGAGTTCCGCAGCTCGATGCCGCTGGTGGCGATGGACGGCACCATGCGCAGGCGTCTGCAACGCACACCGCTGGTGGGCGAGGCGCACATCAAGACCGGCACGTTGAACAACGTGCGCGCCATCGCCGGCTACAGTCGCGACAGCAATGGCCAGGACTGGGCCGTGGTCGCCATCCTCAATGACCCCAAGCCCTGGGGCGCCACCTCGATTCTCGATCAGGTGCTGCTGGAAACCTACAAGCAGCCCAAGCGCTGACGCTTTTTGTAGCCCGGATGCAATCCGGGGCCTGGCTCGCAGAGCCCCGGATTACATCCGGGCTACGCAGTCAGCGTGCGGTGAAACGCCAGGCGCGGTGGATCTTCGGGTTACGGGCGAAGTCCGGATCCAGGGTCTGCGCGCTGATCTCCTCGACCTGATAACGCGCCACCAGACTCTCGTCGAGCTGGAACTTGCGGAAGTTGTTGGAGAAGTACAGCACGCCGCCACGGGCCAGACGCGCCATGGCCAGGTCGAGTAACTCGACGTGGTCGCGCTGCACATCGAACACGCCTTCCATGCGCTTGGAGTTGGAGAAAGTCGGCGGGTCGATGAAGATTAGATCGTACTCGCTGCGATCCTCGCCCAACCAGGCCATCACATCGCCCTGCTCCAGGCGGTGCTTGTCGGAAAAACCGTTGAGCGACAGATTACGCCGCGCCCAGTCCAGGTAGGTTTTCGATAGATCGACGCTGGTCGTGCTGCGCGCCCCGCCCTTGGCCGCATGTACGGTGGCCGTGGCGGTGTAGCAGAACAGATTGAGGAAACGCTTGCCGGCCGCCTCGCGCTGAATGCGCAGGCGCAACGGACGGTGATCGAGGAACAGCCCGGTGTCCAGATAGTCGGTGAGGTTGACCAGCAGCTTGACGCCGCCTTCGCTTACCTCCATGAACTGCCCCTGGGCGGCCTGGCGCTGATACTGCTTGGTGCCGGCCTGGCGCTCGCGACGTTTGATTGCCACCCGGTTCTGCGCCACACCCAGCGCCTGCGGGATCGCCGCCAGGGCATCGAGCAGGCGCGCCTGCGCCTTGTCCGGGTCGACCGAGCGCGGCGCAGCGTATTCCTGCACATGCACCCAGTCAGCATAGAGGTCGACCGCCAGGGCATATTCCGGCATGTCGGCATCGTACAGCCGGTAGCATTCGACGCCTTCGCGGCGCGCCCACTTGCCCAGTTGCTTGAGGTTCTTCTGCAGGCGGTTGGCGAACATCTGCCCGCCCTCGCTCAGGCGTGCCTGCTCGACCGGCGCAGGTGCCGGCTTGATCGGATTGCCGTTGCGATTGAGTTTGGGCGCCTCGGCCTGCAACTCATTCTGCTCACGTTCACGCTCGCGTTGCTCCGCTGTGCGCCGCTCACCGGTGACGAACTGTTCGGTCTGCACCTTGATCAACAACAGCTTGCAGGCCAATGCACCGTTCCAGAAGGCATACTGCTTATGGCTACGCAGGCCCATGCGCTTGCCCAGTTCCGGCGCCCCGGTGAATACCGCCGCCTCCCAGCCCAGGCAGGCCTGACGCAGGCGCTCGCCGAGGTTCTGATAGAGGTACAGCAGGCTGGCTTCATCGCCCAGACGCTCACCATAGGGCGGGTTGCTGATCACCAGGCCCTTCTGATTCTGGTCCGGACGAGGCTCGAAACTGCCCAGTTCGCCCTGATAGATCTTCACCCAGTCGGAGAGGCCGGCGCGCTCGACGTTGTTGCGCCCAGGCTGGATCAGGCGCGGGTCTGCTTCATAACCGCGAATCCACAGTGGCGGCTTGGCCAAGCCCGCCGCCGCGCGCTGCTCGGCCTCGGCATGCAATTTCTTCCAGATGGCCGGCACGTGGCCGAGCCAGTTGGAGAAGCCCCAGCGTTCGCGTTTGAGATTGGGCGCGATGTCGGCGGCCATCAACGCGGCCTCCACCAGAAAGGTGCCCACGCCGCACATCGGGTCGGCCAGTGCGCCGCCTTCGGCTGCGATGCGCGGCCAGCCGGCGCGGATCAGCACCGCAGCGGCCAGGTTCTCCTTCAGCGGCGCGGCACCCTGCTGCAGGCGATAACCGCGCTGGTGCAGGCTATGCCCGGACAGATCCAGAGAAAGCACTGCCTCACCACGATCCAGGCGCAGATGCACGCGCAAATCAGGGTTGAGCTTGTCGACGCTGGGACGCTCGCCGCCGGCCGTGCGCAGCCGGTCGACGATCGCATCCTTGACCTTGAGTGCACCGAAGTGGGTGTTGTCGATGCCCGAGCCATTGCCGCTGAACTCCACTGCCAGGCTGCCGGCCGGATCAAGATGGTCCCGCCAGTCCACTGCCTTGACGCCTTCGTACAGCTCATCGGCGTTGTTCATGGCAAAGCGCGACAGCACCAGCAACACACGGTTGGCCAATCGCGACCAGAGGCACAAGCGGTAGGCCACTTCGATCTCGGCATGACCGCGGACTGCAGCGGTCTGCTCGCGAGCCTCCTCCAGCCCGAGCGCTTTGGCTTCTTCCAACAACAGGCCTTCGAGCCCCTTGGGGCAGGTCAGCACGATTTCGTAACGATCAGACATGGATGTTCCGCTGCCTATGGCAATCAGGGAGGTGCTTCGGCGCACCTCGACTCAAAATAAGTGACAAAAGGTCACAGTGCGGCCCTTCGTCGGAATAAGTAAGCACTCTCATTTGCACTAGCAAATTGAGGGCATCGGTGCGCACAGCCAGCTATGGCGCCGCCTGGCCGAGCGACGCCGGACCTGTCTCAAGCGTCCTTATGGCCACACCCTCATTTAGATTACGCCCTTATGACAAATCGATCATTCACAGCCCCCGGTGCATTCGTTAGAACACTACCTAAGGCTTTCGCTGCAATGGCGAAGGCGCAGAAAGTTCGCCACGCCGGCAGCGGACTTTCGTAGGCAGAAAAATTTCTGCCTGGCCTTGCTACAAGGCCAACGGGACATAACAGTCAACAGTGAGGGCAACACCCTATGAGAAGACTTAAGCGTGATCCGTTAGAAAGAGCTTTTTTGCGCGGCTATCAATACGGCATCAATGGTAAATCCCGCGAACTCTGCCCCTTTACCCTACCTTCGGTTCGTCAGGCCTGGCTCAATGGCTGGCGTGAGGGCCGTGGCGACAACTGGGATGGGCTGACCGGCACAGCCGGTATTCATCGACTCAACGAACTTCACGCTGTCGGCTAATACAGGATCACTCCCGACTTCACCAAGCCGACCCCCTCCGGGCGGCGGGCGCAAGCCCAAGGGCTCCTTCGGGAGCCCTATTTATTTACGCAGCTTATTTACGCAGCGCGGCAATCGCATCCACGGCCTCGCGGATCAGCGCCGGCCCCTTATAGATGAATCCCGAATAGATCTGTACCAGGCTCGCCCCCGCAGCGATCTTCTCCGCTGCGTGCCTACCCTCGGTGATACCGCCTACCGCGATGATCGGTAAACGGCCAGACAACTCGCCAGCCAGCACCTTGACGATGTGCGTGCTCTTGTCACGCACCGGCGCGCCCGACAGGCCGCCGGCCTCGTCGCCATGAGCCAGCCCTTCGACGCCTTCACGGCTGAGCGTGGTGTTGGTGGCGATCACCGCATCCATGTCGGCGCCCAGCAGGGCCGATGCCACCAGCGCGGTTTCTTCGTCGCTCATGTCCGGGGCAATCTTGATCGCCAGCGGTACGCGCTTGCCGTGTTCCTGTGCCAGATCCTCCTGGCGACGACGCAGCGCCTCGAGCAGCTCCTTGAGCGAGTCACCGAACTGCAGGCTGCGCAGCCCCGGAGTATTCGGCGAGCTGACGTTGACGGTGACATAGCTGGCGTGGGCGTAGACCTTGTCCAGACAGGCCAGGTAATCGTCCACCGCGCGTTCAACCGGGGTGTCGAAGTTCTTGCCGATGTTGATACCCAGCACCCCCTTGAACTTGGCTGCCCGGACCCGAGCGAGCAGGTGATCGACGCCGTGGTTGTTGAACCCCATGCGATTGATCACCGCCTCGGCCTCCGGCAGACGGAACAGCCGCGGTTTGGGGTTACCCGGCTGCGGACGCGGCGTCACGGTGCCGATCTCGACGAAGCCGAAGCCGAGCTGAGCGAAGCCATCAATGGCATCGCCGTTCTTGTCCAACCCCGCCGCCAGACCGACCGGATTGGCGAACTGCAAGCCCATCACGTTCACCGGCAGGCTGGCCGGCGCCTTGGTCAGCAGGCCATTGAGCCCCAGCCGGCCACCGGCACCGATCAGATCGATGGACAGCTCGTGAGAGGTTTCCGGGGACAGTTTGAACAACAGCTCGCGGGCCAGGGAGTACATGGGCAGGCTCAGCTCGACAGGTAGAGGGTTGGCAGGCCGGCGATTATAGCTGCGCAGGCATCGCCTGCGCGAGGCAAGCGCGCCAGATCAGTCCAAAGGGCGTAAGCTCAGCAACTCACCGGTATCGTTGAATTCCAGCACGAAGGAACCATGAATGCCGGTATGAGTCAGATACGGCCGCAGATGGTGGGCCGGCAAACTGACCCGGCGCCCGTCACGGCTTTGCGCCATAATGCGGTTGGCATGGCCACGGTAGATGGCCTGCAATCGTTCGGCCGATAACGCAATATCCAGCACCAAGCTGGGCATGGAGGCATCCTCGCAAATGAATGCGGCTATTTTGCCACAGACCTGCACAGCAGCTGGCGCTCTTACGCCGCGCTACGCTTTATGGGCAACAGTCGTCCGCGTCTGCCACACTGCAGTAGACGCTTCAGGAGCGATCTGCCGGCCATGAGCCTGTCCGAATCTTCAACCCTCAGCAGCCGCCTGGCCGCTCTTGCTCAACGCATGGGCTTGCTCGGCCGTGGCTCACGGCAGATTTTTGCCAGAGCTAGTGCCCTGCGCTTGCCGTTCAAACCGCTACCCGCGATGGTCGAAAGCATCTGCTGGCACCAGGGCCCGCAATTGCAGCTTCTACTCAATCTGCCGCGCGGTGCGCTCTCCGGCCCGGTACAGGAAGACAAGGCCCAGGCCCACGCAGCCCTGACTCAGGTAGTGGAGGCACAAACTCAGCACCTGCCAACCTTCGATCTGCGCATGATCGATGGTTTCGCCTGCGCCACTCCCGCACCAAGCTATGCATGCTTCGAAGACTATGCCGCGAGCGAACACTGCAAGCAGGTGCGCATCATCAGCTACAAGGATTTCGTCAGAACCATCAGCCTGGCGTTGCCGCGCTTTCTCGCTGGAGAGCCGATCGAACTGCGCCAGGCCAACTGGCGAGGCTCACGCACCTTCTGGTCAGGTGAAACGCAAGGCGAGTCGTTCGCCGGAGCGATCGCCTACGCACGCCGACGCGGGCTGGACGTGCAACTGCCAGCCAATCTGGTGCGTTATCGATTGAACGAAACAGGCCTGAATGACCTGCAGAGTCGTTATCACGTACTGGCCATGCCCGAGGCCGCCTGGAGCGATCCAAGCTTCATGGGGCTGCTGCTGGACAATGCCATCCCCTACGCGCGACTGTCATTGCTGAAGAAAGCCGGTACACCGGAATTCCTCATGCTGCCCAAGGAGCACCATGACGCCACGGCTTTGGGCGAAGGTTTGCGTCTGGCCGGCGCTCCCGACGTACCGGAGCATCTACACAAGATGAGCGTTCAACCTGAAGACGCGGAGTGACGAACTACTCATCACAACCGCGCAGCAAACGCCCGATCATATCCAGCGAATAACCACGGTAAGCCAGAAATCGGCCCTGCTGGGCACGTTCGCGAGCATCGCCGGGAAGCCGACCGGAGAACTTGCGCTGCCAGGTTTCACGCAGTTGCTCGAACCAGTCGATACCACTTTCGCGCAGCGCCTGATCGATATCGCTGCGCGCCAGCCCACGCTGGCCGAGCTCTTCGCGGATACGCTGCGGACCATAACCGGCACGCGCCCGGTAGGCGACGAAGCTCTCCAGATAGCGGGCTTCCGACAGCAGCCCCTCTTCCGACAAGCGCTGCAGGGCAGTCTCGATCATCTCTTCGGGAGCGCCGCGCTTGCGCAACTTGCGCGTCAGCTCGACGCGGCCATGCTCACGTCGCGCCAGCAGATCCATGGCCGCTCGCCTGACGGCGAGCGGGTTATCCAG
This sequence comes from Pseudomonas sp. UBA6323, assembly GCF_002439135.1. Lineage (NCBI taxonomy): Bacteria > Pseudomonadati > Pseudomonadota > Gammaproteobacteria > Pseudomonadales > Pseudomonadaceae > Pseudomonas > Pseudomonas sp. UBA6323. Next base: position 49,097 of record NZ_DJSX01000050.1, read on the forward strand.
TACGACGGTCATGCGTTGAGGGCTTAGAAGTCGACTTCTGCGTCAGCCAGATCGTCGGCGGAGGCTTTCGCCGGAGCGCTGCTGACCAGCAACTTCTGGCGAATCTGGCCCTCGATCTCGCGGGCCACAGCCTGATTTTCTTCCAGGTACTTGGCGGCATTGGCCTTGCCCTGACCGATCTTGTTGCCCTGATAGCTGTACCAGGCGCCCGATTTCTCGACTAGGCCCTGCTGCACGCCCAGATCGATGATCTCGCCGTTACGGTAGATGCCCTTGCCATACAGGATCTGGAACTCGGCCTGACGGAACGGCGGTGCGACCTTGTTCTTGACGATCTTCACGCGGGTTTCGCTGCCCACTACTTCTTCGCCTTCCTTCACCGCACCCGTGCGGCGGATGTCCAGACGGACCGAGGAGTAGAACTTCAGCGCGTTACCACCGGTGGTGGTTTCCGGGCTACCGAACATCACGCCGATCTTCATACGGATCTGGTTGATGAAGATCACCAGGCAGTTGGCGTTCTTGATGTTGCCGGTGATCTTGCGCAGCGCCTGGCTCATCAGTCGGGCCTGCAGGCCGACGTGCATGTCGCCCATTTCGCCTTCGATTTCTGCCTTGGGTACCAGCGCTGCCACGGAGTCGACGATGATCACGTCGATGGCATTGGAGCGCACCAGCATGTCGGTGATTTCCAGCGCCTGCTCGCCGGTGTCCGGCTGCGATACCAGCAGGTCATCGACGTTGACACCGAGCTTGCCGGCATAATCCGGATCCAGCGCATGCTCGGCGTCGACGAAGGCGCAGGTGGCGCCCAGCTTCTGCGCTTCGGCGATAACCGACAGGGTCAGGGTCGTCTTACCGGAGGATTCAGGACCGTAGATCTCGACAATACGGCCTTTCGGCAAACCGCCAATGCCCAGGGCAATATCCAGACCCAGCGAGCCGGTGGAAATGGCCGGGATCGCCTGACGCTCATGATCGCCCATGCGCATGACCGCGCCCTTGCCGAACTGCTTCTCGATCTGACCCAGGGCAGCCGCCAAAGCGCGCTTCTTGTTCTCGTCCATTACATCCTCACGTATTCACAAGGGCCTAAGCGGCCGCCAACAACTGTATAAGTAGCCAGTATTATTCCACAGGGCAAGTCGCCCGCCTACCCCAATGCCGGATTTTCCTCTGCCAACAGGCGCAGAAGACCGGCCAGCGCGGCCTCGACCGTTTGTCGGCGTACCTCGTCGCGACCTCCGGCAAACTGCTTGCGCACGCTGTAAAGGCGCTCGCCGTCTCCCCAGGCCAACCAGACAGTACCGACCGGCTTCTCCGGCGAGCCGCCATCCGGACCCGCCACGCCACTGACGGCAACAGCGTAGCGTGCCCCGCTGTGCCCCTGGGCACCCCGCACCATGGCTTCCACTACCTCCTGACTGACCGCGCCGACGCTGGCGAAAAGCTCGGCGCAGACTTCCAGTTGCCTGGTTTTCTGTGCGTTGGAGTAAGTCACGTATCCAGCCTCGAACCAGGCCGAGCTACCCGGTATGCGGGTAATCGCCTCGGCAATACCGCCACCGGTGCACGATTCTGCAGTGCTGACCTGAGCGGCCTGCACCTTCAGCGCCTGGCCGAGCTGCTCGGCCAACTGACTGATTCTGTCCATGTTCGCCTCCTTATCGAGTGCCCCACCCTACACATCTTGCGCCAGCAGTGGAAATGGCCATGACCGACAACCGGCACAACACAGCGACCAGCGATATCGCCGGCGTTTCGGGGTCCACGGCAAAGGCGAAGTATGGGAAGATTCCCCGTTTCGTCATACCCACCGCACGTAAGGCCCGGCATGACCGATCTCTCCGCACACACCCCAATGATGCAGCAGTACTGGAAGCTGAAGAACCAGCACCTGGACCAGTTGATGTTCTATCGCATGGGTGACTTCTACGAAATTTTCTATGAAGACGCGAAGAAGGCGGCGAAGCTGCTGGACATCACCCTGACCGCTCGCGGTCAGTCGGCCGGCCAGTCGATCCCAATGTGCGGCATCCCCTTCCACTCGGTTGAAGGCTATCTGGCCAAGCTGGTCAAACTTGGCGAATCGGTGGTGATCTGCGAGCAGATCGGCGACCCGGCCACCAGCAAGGGGCCGGTGGAGCGCCAGGTGGTGCGCATCATCACTCCCGGCACCATCAGCGACGAAGCCTTGCTCGACGAACATCGCGACAACCTGCTGGCTGCCGTCCTCGGTGACGAGCGACTGTTCGGCCTGGCCGTGCTGGACATCACCAGCGGCCGCTTCAGCGTTCAGGAAATCAAGGGCTGGGAAAACCTGCTGGCCGAACTGGAGCGCCTGAGCCCCGCCGAACTACTGATCCCGGACGACTGGCCACAGGGCCTGCCCGCCGAGAAGCGCAAGGGCTCGCGACGCCGCGCGCCCTGGGATTTCGACCGCGACAGCGCCTTCAAGAGCCTGTGCCAGCAGTTCGGCACCCAGGACTTGAAGGGCTTCGGCTGCGAGAACCTGACCCTGGCCATCGGCGCCGCCGGCTGCCTGCTGGCCTATGCCAAGGAAACCCAACGCACCGCCCTGCCGCACCTGCGCAGCCTGCGCCATGAGCGCCTGGACGACACGGTGATCCTCGACGGCGCCAGCCGCCGCAACCTGGAGCTGGACATCAACCTTTCAGGTGGCCGCGACAACACCCTGCAATCGGTCATGGATCGCTGCCAGACCGCCATGGCCAGCCGCTTGCTGGGCCGCTGGTTGAACCGTCCGCTGCGCGACCGCGCGGTGCTGGAGGCGCGTCAGAACGCCATCACCTGCCTGCTCGACGGTTACCGCTTCGAGACGCTGCAGCCGCAGCTCAAGGAAATCGGCGATCTGGAACGCATCCTTGCCCGCATCGGCCTGCGCAACGCTCGCCCGCGCGATCTGGCTCGCCTGCGCGATGCCCTGGCTGCGCTGCCCGAGCTGCAACAGGCGATGACCTCGCTGGACACACCGCACCTGCAACAACTCGCCACTACCGTTGCCACCTACCCTGAGCTGGCCGACCTGCTGTCCCGCGCCATCATCGACAATCCGCCGGCAGTCATTCGCGATGGCGGCGTGTTGAAGACTGGCTTCGACGCCGAACTGGACGAGCTGCAGTCGATGAGCGAGAACGCCGGCCAGTTCCTCATGGATCTGGAGGCACGCGAGAAAGCCCGTACCGGCCTGGCCAACCTCAAGGTCGGTTACAACCGCGTGCACGGTTACTTCATCGAGCTGCCGACCAAACAGGCCGAGTCCGCCCCGGCCGATTACATCCGCAGGCAAACGCTCAAAGGTGCCGAGCGTTTCATCACCCCGGAGCTCAAAGAGTTCGAAGACAAGGCATTGTCGGCCAAGAGCCGCGCCTTGGCGCGCGAGAAGATGCTCTACGACGAACTGCTCGAGAGGCTGATTGGCCACCTCGCCCCACTGCAGGACAGCGCCGCGGCCCTGGCCGAACTGGACGTGCTGAGCAACCTGGCCGAGCGCGCGCTGAACCTCGACCTGAACCGCCCGCGCTTCGTCGACGAGCCGTGCATGCGCATCGACCAGGGGCGTCATCCGGTGGTCGAGCAGGTGCTGACCACCCCCTTCGTGGCCAACGACCTGGACCTGGACGACAACCGCCGCATGCTGGTCATCACCGGGCCGAACATGGGCGGTAAGTCCACCTACATGCGCCAGACCGCGCTGATCGTGCTACTGGCCCATATCGGCAGCTTCGTGCCGGCAGCGGCCTGCGAACTGTCGTTAGTCGACCGCATCTTCACCCGGATCGGCTCGAGCGACGACCTGGCTGGCGGCCGCTCCACCTTCATGGTGGAGATGAGCGAAACCGCCAACATCCTCCACAACGCCAGCGAACGCAGCCTGGTATTGATGGACGAAGTCGGTCGTGGTACCAGCACTTTCGACGGCCTGTCGCTGGCCTGGTCGGCAGCCGAGCACCTGGCGCGCCTGCGTGCCTTCACCCTGTTCGCCACCCACTACTTCGAGCTGACGGTATTGCCGGAAAGCGAGCCGGTAGTGGCCAACGTGCACCTTTCGGCCACCGAGCACAACGAGCGCATCGTTTTCCTCCATCACGTCCAGCCCGGACCGGCGAGCCAGAGCTATGGCCTTGCAGTGGCACAATTGGCGGGCGTGCCGGGCACGGTGATCAGCCGGGCCCGTGAGCACCTGGCACGTCTGGAGGCCACCAGCCTGCAGCACGACCTGCCACGCCAGGAGCCCGGCCAGCCGCAGGTACCGATGCAGAGCGACCTGTTCGCCAGTGCGCCACATCCACTGCTGGAGCAATTGGACAAGATCAATCCCGATGATCTGACTCCGCGTAAAGCGCTCGAGCTGTTATATACATGGAAGACGCAGATCTAACGCTCCAAACAACAAACTGCTAGAATCGCGCGCAATTTTACGACCGCCCGGTTTACAGCCTGAGCCGCGGCCTTAGACAGAGCGCCTGGCAGCCCTTCGCAGAAAGAGCCCAGGCCGCCGCCCCGAGGAGAGAATCAGAATGACCTTCGTCGTCACCGACAACTGCATCAAGTGCAAATACACCGACTGCGTGGAAGTCTGCCCGGTGGATTGCTTCTACGAAGGCCCTAACTTCCTGGTCATTCACCCGGACGAGTGCATCGACTGCGCCCTGTGCGAGCCGGAATGCCCGGCTCAGGCTATCTTCTCCGAGGACGAGGTACCCGAGGATCAGCAGGAATTCATCGAGCTGAACGCCGACCTGGCCGAAGTATGGCCGAACATCACCGAGAAGAAGGATGCGCTGCCGGACGCCGAAGAGTGGGATGGCGTGAAGGACAAGCTGCAGCATCTGGAGCGCTGAGTTCGCCAGAAACACGAAGACCCGCCATGTGCGGGTCTTTTGCTTTATACGGAGCCACTTCGACATTCCGCCCCGGCGTAGCGTCAGAAATAGCGGACAAAAAAAGGGGCGGCTCGCGCCGCCCACTTTTATTCCCTAATCCCTTTGTCTCCCAACTCATCGTCCTGATGAATCGCTTCTTGCGATACTCCTGGTCGTCATCCTGGCGACCTGCGCTTGTCCCTGAGCACGGGTGTGATATTAGCCACTTCAGACTCACGCACAACCCGACTGAAATGCGCTCAATCCGTTCGATTAAAATTAATTTCCTTTAAAAACAAATAATTACAAGAACTAGTCGGTTAAAATCAGTCCACTTCAGCACAAAGACTGACAACAGTTGTAAGCAACGGCTTACGCGACAGCACATAAAAAACCCGGCCGAAGCCGGGTTTTTCATCGAGGCGCAATCCTTATTGAAACAATGCGTCGCTGGACAGGCCGTTCTTCTCCAGAATTTCACGAAGACGCTTGAGCGCTTCGACCTGAATCTGCCGCACGCGCTCGCGAGTCAGGCCGATCTCCTGGCCCACCTCCTCCAGCGTACAGCTCTCATGCCCACGCAGACCGAAACGACGCACAACGACCTCGCGTTGCTTATCGGTCAGGTCTGACAACCACTGATCGATGCTCTGCGACAGATCATCGTCCTGCAACAGCTCGCAGGGGTCGGTCGGCCGGTCATCGGTCAAGGTGTCGAGCAGGGTCTTGTCCGAGTCCGGACCGAGCGAGACGTCCACCGAGGACACGCGTTCGTTGAGGCCGAGCATTCGCTTGACCTCACCCACCGGTTTTTCCAGCAGGTTGGCAATTTCTTCCGCGGAAGGCTCATGGTCCAGCTTCTGAGTCAGCTCGCGGGCCGCACGCAGATAGACGTTGAGTTCCTTGACCACATGAATCGGCAAACGGATGGTTCGCGTCTGGTTCATGATGGCACGTTCGATGGTCTGGCGGATCCACCAGGTGGCATAAGTCGAAAAACGGAACCCCCGCTCCGGATCGAACTTCTCCACGGCTCGAATCAGGCCCAGGTTACCCTCCTCGATCAGGTCGAGCAGGGAAAGGCCGCGATTGACGTAACGCCGGGCGATCTTCACGACCAGGCGCAGATTGCTCTCGATCATGCGCTTGCGCCCGGCAGGATCGCCCTTCTGCGCCAGGCGCGCGAAGTGCACTTCCTCTTCGGGAGTGAGCAAGGGAGAGAAACCGATTTCGTTGAGATAAAGCTGAGTGGCGTCCAGCGCCCGGGTGTAATCGATGTACTTGTGCTGCCTGGAAGGGGCGGCGTTCTTGGCCTTGGGCCGCGCGACCGGTGCTTCCACTTCATCGCCCTGAACCTCGCCGAAAACGATGCCGGACTCCATCAGGAGTAGCTCATCGTCGACGTCAAACTCCGGCGCTTCTTTTTTGATGAGAGCCATTGTTGTTGTCCTTAGCTGAGTTCGACAACAGACTCTGGCGGAACCGTCCTGGCCATACCTGAGCCCGTCCCTCCTACGCCATGGAACGGGTCAGCGGCGGATCAACGACGTGGCAGATATTGCAGCGGATCGACAGGTTTACCTTGGCGGCGAATCTCGAAGTGCAGCTTCACCCGGTCGGCCCCTGTGGACCCCATTTCGGCAATGCTTTGCCCCGCTTTGACCTGCTGCCCCTCCCGTACCAACAACCTGCGGTTATGACCGTAAGCACTTACGTAGGTGTCGCTGTGTTTGATGATGATCAACTCGCCGTAGCCCCGCAAACCACTCCCGGCGTACACCACCGATCCATCAGACGCAGCTAAAACAGGCTGTCCTAATTCCCCGGCGATATCAATGCCTTTATTCAAACTACCGTTTGAGGAAAAACGACTGATCACCGCGCCCTGTGTCGGCCAGGACCAACCGCTGGCCGAGCGGCTTACCGGGGTTACAGGCGTGGTCGCAGGAGTATTAGCCACAGGTGGCCGAGCAGGCTGAGTGGCAGGCGGGGCCGTCACGGCGACCGGCGGACGGCTCGGCACCGGGCGGGTGACCACCGGCGAGGTGGCCGGGCGCGGTGTCGAGGCGACTGTCTGGCTGCTAGCGACTGGGCGATTGTCGAAACGGATCTTCTGGCCAACGCGAATGATGTAGGGATCACGCAGGCCATTGTGCGCAGCCAGCGCCTTCCAGTCCCAGCCGAAACGAAAGGCGATGGAATAGAGGGTATCGCCACGCTGCACGACATAGTGGCCGTTGCGCACGGGCTGGCGCTGGACCACCGGAGCACGCCCCTGGCCCTGCCCGCGATCGACCACCTGCACGCCCCCGGGAGGCGAACTGACGCAACCGGCCAATGCCGAGGCGGCAAGGATGGCGAGCGGCAGGCGCAAGGCTGCGACTGCGCGCACTAGCACGTGAAGGACGGTGCAACTCACCCAAACGCTCCCTGAATGATTCCGTGTAAGGCGCCCATTGTGCCGTATTTATTCGGTGCGGCCAGCATCGACTGGCCGACGCCCTGCCAGCCACTCCAGACCCAGCACCAAGACGATACCGCCTAGCGCCAGCGCCACGGCGAATAGCAGCTGCGGATCCTGGCCGCTGACGTCGGCGAATTGCCCGGGCAGCAGATTGTTCTGCAACAGCGGCACCTGCTCGCCCTTGCTGTCGACACGCCAGGTCAGCGTTTCCTTCCAGGGCCAGACCTTGTTCAGCGAGCCGAGCATCAGCCCGCTGAGAAACGCCAGACTGAGGTCGCGCCAGCGCGACAGCAGCCAGCTGAGCAAACGCGCGAAACTGAGCAGGCCCACCAGGCACCCACTGGCGAAAACCGCCAGGACCATGAGATTGAAGTCCTTTACCGCGCCCAGCACCACGGAATAAAGGCCGAGCAGCAGCAGGATGAAGCTGCCGGAAATGCCCGGCAGGATCATCGCGCAGATGGCGATGGCCCCGGCCAGGAACAGGGTCGGCAAGTCACTGCCCCACTGCATGGGCGCCGCGACGGTGATCCAGTAGGCGAAAGCCAGACCGAATACGAAGCTCACCACCCTGCTCCAGTTCCAGCGCCCGATTTCGCGGCCGACCAGATAGGTGGATACCAGAATCAGCCCAAAGAAGAACGACCAAACCGGAATCGGATGATGGTGCAGTAAATAGGTGATGACGCGGGCGAGCGTGAGGATACTGGTGACAATGCCGCTGAACAGCACCAGGAGAAAGGTCGCGTTGGCCATCTGCCAGGCGTCCTTGATGCGGCCGCGCAGCAGCAACAGCAATGCTTCGGGAATACCGGCGATGGAGCGTAGCAGCTCGTCGTAAATGCCGCTGATGAAGGCGATGGTGCCGCCGGAAACGCCTGGCACGACATCGGCAGCGCCCATGGCCATACCCTTGGCGTAGAGCAGGAAATGTTTCTTCATGGATCCTTCCAGAGCGATAAAGCGATCAGGCCAGCGGCCCGTTGAGTAGCGGCACGAAGCGCACCGCGTCCAGCACATGACGGGAAAAACCATCCTCTTCACGTACGATCAGCAGCAATTGCTGCACATCGCCGCTGCCCACCGGAATGACCAGGCGTCCGCCCGGTGCCAGCTGATCGAGCAGGGCCTGCGGTACCTGCGCCGCAGCCGCCGTGACGATGATGCCGTTGTACGGGCCGAGCGCATTCCAGCCTTCCCAGCCGTCTCCCCAGCGAAAGACCACGTTGCGCAGCTTGAGTTCGGCCAGACGCTCCTTGGCACGATCCTGCAGCACCTGAATGCGCTCCACCGAGAACACCCGCTCCACCAGTTGCGCCAGTACGGCGGTCTGGTAGCCGGAGCCGGTACCGATTTCCAGAACCTTGTCCAACGGCCCGGCCGCCAGCAAAAGCTCGGTCATGCGACCGACCATGTACGGCTGGGAAATGGTCTGGTTATGACCGATGGGCAGCGCAGTGTCTTCATAGGCGCGGTGCGCCAGCGCTTCATCGACGAACAGATGACGCGGGGTACGGCGAATCACTTCCAGTACCCGCGCGTTGGACAGCCCTTCCTCGTAGAGGCGCTGGATCAATCGTTCGCGGGTGCGCTGCGAGGTCATGCCGATCCCGCTGCGCTGCATGTCGTCCTGTCCACGCATCAGAAGATGCCCTCCAACCAGCCATCCATAGTTTCGAGAGCCTCATTGAACGTGCGATCGAGCCGTAGCGGCGTGATCGATACATAGCCTTGCATCACGGCATGGAAATCGGTGCCCTGGCTGCCGTCCTCGACATCACCAGCAGCCGCGATCCAGTAGCCTTCCTTGCCCCGCGGGTTGACCACCTTCACCGGCGCTGCTGCGCGCGCGCGGTGACCGAGACGGGTCAGTTGCACGCCACGGATATGTTCGAGCGGCAAATTCGGCACGTTGACGTTGAGCACGGTGCGCGGCGGCAACTCCAGACGCTCGTGCGCTTCGACCAGCTTGCGGGCGAAATAGGCGGCAGTGGGCAGATTATCGGGAAGCCGCGACAGCAGCGAGAAGGCGAACGCCGGTTTGCTCAGGAAGCGACCTTCCAGCGCGGCGGCGACGGTCCCGGAATAGAGCACGTCATCGCCCAGGTTGGCGCCCAGGTTGATGCCCGAGACGACCATGTCCGGCGTCTGCTCGAGCAAGCCGTGAAGCCCCAGATGCACGCAATCGGTTGGCGTGCCGTTGAGGCTGATGTACCCGTTGGTGAGGGCCATCGGATGCAGCGGGCGGTCGAGCGTCAGCGCACTGCTGGCACCGCTCCTGTCTTCGGCCGGGGCGATCACCACGCATTCGGCGTAGCCGGCCAGCGCCTGGTGCAACGCGGCGATACCGGGCGCGTTCACCCCCCCGTCGTTGGAAATCAGAATTCGCATGGAGTATCCGTCTGCCCTGCTGGCACCAGATCGAGCAATTCGCGCACCACCACGGTGGCGAAACACCCGGCCGGCAGGACGAATGCAAGTTGCAGAATATCGGGCTCGGGATAATGCCACGTAAGGCTCTGAATGGGGAGGCGCAGAATGCGCCGTTCGTGCGCCATGTCCGCCTTGACCAGCCACTGCACCAGTTGCGTAGCCTCATCGGCGACGCTTTGCTCCAACTGCTGGGTGGCACCGCCGGTCGGCAGCGCACCGTCACCCCACAACGGCCCGGTGGGATGCAGATCGAGAATGGCCAGGCGCGGGTCTTGGCATTCAGCCTCGCCTGCCATGAAGAAACTGCGACTGCCAGTAAAGGCCAGTAAATCGCCGACCTGCGCCTGGTTCCAGGTGCCGGCTGCCACGCGCTTGGCCAGCACCTGGTTGAACAGGTAGCTGCGTGCCGCTGAAAGCAGGCGCGAACGCAGATTGCGCTGCACCGGTAGCTCCTGGCGCAAGGCAAAATCGCGCGCCTGCTCGACATTGCCGCCATCGAAACCGAAACGCTGCAGGCCGAAGTAATTCGGCACGCCCTGCTCGGCGATACGCTGCAGGCGCTGCTCAAGGGCATCACGGTCAGCCTGGAGCGCGGTCAGGCGCAAGGTGAAGCCATTGGCAGAATGGGCGCCGCGTTGCAGCTTGCGGTTATGCCGCTGGCTGCTCAGGATGACCAGATCATCGCCCTGCGCGGCGGCAAGATCGGGGTCGGCCTTGCCCGGCAGGTGCAGGCTGAACCACTGCCGGGTCAGCGCCTGGCGATCCTTGAGACCGGCATAGCTGACCGCCTTGAGCGGCAAACCGGCGGCACGGGCGATGCGCCGCGCCGCTTCTTCGGTATTCAGGCCGCGTTTTTCCACCCACAACCATAGGTGCTCACCTTGGCCCGTAAGCGGGATGTCCAGTACTTCATCGACCTGGAAATCTTCGGCCGTGGCCTTGAGCACAGCACGCCCGCAGGCGTGGCCATGCGCGCGCGGCCCCAGCAGCTGCAGCTCGTTCATGCCTTGACCAGCAAGGCCACGGCATGCACCGCAATACCTTCCTCGCGCCCGGTGAAGCCGAGCTTCTCGGTGGTGGTGGCCTTAACATTGACCTGATCCAGCTCGATGTCGAAGTCTTCGGCAATGCGCTCGCGCATGCTCTGAATGTGCGGCGCCATCTTCGGCGCCTGGGCGATGATGGTGGCGTCGACATTGCCCACCGCGTAGCCCTTGGCCCGCACCAAGCCCATTACGTGGCGCAGCAGCGCACGGCTGTCGGCGCCCTTGAAGGTCGGATCGGTATCGGGGAAATGTTTGCCAATATCGCCCAGCGCCACCGCGCCGAGCAGGGCATCGCTCAGCGCGTGCAGCAGCACGTCGCCGTCGGAGTGAGCGACAAGTCCGAACTTATGGGGAATCCGCACGCCGCCGAGGGTGATGAAATCGCCTTCGCCGAAGCGGTGTACGTCATAACCATGACCGATACGCATAAAGAACAACGCCCTGAAAAAGTCAGGGCGTGATTCTAACCGAAAGCTGCAAGGGCCTGTGCGCAGCCAAGCCTGCGGCCAAGCTTTACTTGCCGCTTGTGGCTTGCCGCTTAAAGCTGCCGCAACGCGGCCGCATGATGACGCAGATGCTCGTCGATGAAGCTGGCGATGAAATAGTAGCTGTGGTCATAGCCAGGCTGCATGCGCAGCGTCAGCGGATGCCCGGCGGCCTTGGCAGCGGCCTGCAGTGCCTGTGGCTTGAGCTGGCCTTCGAGGAAATCATCGCGATCGCCCTGATCGACCAGGATCGGCAGTTTCTCCTCAGCCTCGGCGATCAGCACGCTGGCATCCCACTCACGCCAGCGCGAACGCTCTTCACCCAGGTACAGGGAAAACGCCTTCTCGCCCCAGGGGCAGTTCATCGGATTGCTGATCGGCGAGAACGCCGACACCGACCGGTAGCGCCCAGGGTTCTTCAGCGCGCAGATCAGCGCGCCGTGACCACCCATGGAATGGCCGGCGATGCCACGCTTGTCCGAGACGGGAAAGTTGGCCTCGATCAGTGCCGGCAGCTCCTGCACCACGTAGTCGTACATGCGGTAGTGGCGCGCAAAGGGTTCCTGGGTGGCATTGACATAGAAACCTGCGCCGAGGCCGAAGTCATAGGCGCCATTGGCGTCGTCGGCCACGCCGTCACCACGCGGGCTGGTGTCCGGCGCGACGATGATCAGACCAAGCTCGGCCGCCATGCGCTGAGCGCCGGCCTTCTGCATGAAATTCTCATCGGTACAGGTCAGGCCGCTCAGCCAGTACAGCACCGGCAGCTTGGCGCCCTGCTCGGCCTGCGGTGGCAGATAGACGGCGAACACCATGTCGCAGTTCAGGCTGCTGGAGCGATGGCGATAGCGCTTGTGCCAGCCGCCAAAGCTCTTGTTGCTGGAAACGATTTCGAGGGTCATGAGCCGCTCCGTAGGGTGCGCCATGCGCACCAAGGGGTTGCGGTGCGCACAGCGCACCCCGCGAGAATCCGTGCGGCCATGAGGCCGCACGGCGTTTCATCAGAAATGGATGACGGTACGGATGCTCTTGCCTTCGTGCATCAGCTCGAAGGCTTCGTTGATCTCGTCCAGCCTCATGTTGTGGGTGATGAAGGTGTCCAGCGGGATCTCGCCCTTCTGCGACTTCTCGACATAGCCCGGCAGCTCGCTACGGCCCTTGACCCCACCGAAGGCACTGCCGCGCCAGACGCGACCGGTAACCAGCTGGAACGGACGGGTGCTGATCTCGGCACCGGCTGGCGCCACGCCGATGATGGTCGACTCGCCCCAGCCCTTGTGGCAGCACTCCAGCGCAGCGCGCATCAGTTGCACGTTGCCGATGCACTCGAAGCTGTAATCGACGCCACCGTCGGTCATCTCGATGATGACTTCCTGGATCGGCTTGTCGTGCTCCTTCGGGTTGACGAAATCGGTGATGCCCAGCTCGCGCGCCACGGCTTCCTTGGCCGGGTTGATGTCGATGCCGATGATGCGCGAAGCCTTGGCCATCTTGGCGCCGATGATCGCCGCCAGGCCGATGCCACCCAGGCCGAAGATGGCCACGGTGGAGCCCTCGGTGACCTTGGCGGTGTTGAGTACGGCACCGATACCGGTGGTCACGCCGCAACCGAGCAGGCAGACCTTGTCCAGCGGCGCTTCCTTCGGGATCACCGCAACCGAAACTTCCGGCAGCACGGTGTATTCGGAGAAGGTCGAGCAGCCCATGTAGTGATAGATCGGCTCACCGTTGTAGCTGAAACGGGTGGTGCCGTCCGGCATCAGGCCCTTGCCCTGGGTGGCACGCACCGAGCTGCACAGGTTGGTTTTCTGCGATTTGCAGAATTTGCACTCACCGCACTCGGCGGTGTACAGCGGAATCACGTGGTCGCCGACCTTCACCGAGGTCACACCCTCCCCCACCGCCTCGACGATGCCACCACCCTCGTGGCCCAGCACGCAGGGGAATACGCCTTCGGAGTCCTGGCCGGACAGGGTGTAGGCGTCGGTATGACAAACGCCGGTGGCGACGATGCGCACCAGCACTTCACCGGCCTTCGGCGGCTCGACATCGATCTCGACGATCTTCAGCGGCTCGTTGGGCGCGAAAGCGACGGCAGCACGGGACTTGATCATGAAAGCTCTCCTGAGCGTTGCGAAAGTGCCGAGCAGTCTAGAACAACGGCAAGAAGAGATAATTCAACAGATATCAAAACATTATTGCCACACAGGGATAATATGCTCATCCGTCAGACACCGGAGCAAACCATGAGTCGCTGGGAAGGACTCGACGAGTTCGTCGCGGTCGCAGAATGCGGCCAGTTCAGTGCCGCCGCGGAACGACTGGGGCTGTCCACCTCGCAGGTCAGCCGGCAGGTGGCGCGCCTGGAGGATCGCCTGCAAAGTCGCCTGTTCTACCGCAGCACGCGCCGGGTGGCCCTGACCGAGGCCGGCCAATTGTTCCTGCAGCATTGCCAGCGCCTGCAGGATGCACGCGAGGAGGCATTGCGAGCAGTCGGCGACCTCGGAGCGGAGCCCAAGGGACTGCTGCGCATGACCTGCGCGGTGGCCTATGGCGAGCGCTTCATCGTGCCGCTGGTGAATGATTTCATGGCGCGCCACCCGCAGCTGCGTGTAGAGATCGAGCTGTCCAACCGCCAACTGGACCTGCTGCACGAAGGCCTCGACCTGGCCATCCGCCTGGGGCGCCTGCAGGATTCGAGACTGATGGCGGCACGCCTGGCACCTCGGGAAATGTACCTGTGCGCCGCGCCCGAGTACTTGCAGCGCTACGGCCGACCGCACTCGCTGTCGGAGCTGGCCCGGCATAACTGCCTGATTGGCAGCAGCGAGCACTGGAGCTTTGCCGAGAACGGCCGGGAAACCCAGGTGCGGGTACAAGGCAACTGGCGCTGCAACAGCGGCCAGGCCGTGCTCGACGCCGCGCTGCGTGGGTTCGGCCTGTGCCAGTTGCCGGACTATTACGTACTGGAACACCTGCGCAGCGGGCAACTGATCTCCCTGCTGGAGCAGCACCGCCCGCCCAACACCGCGGTCTGGGCGATCTACCCGCAGCAACGCCATCTCTCGCCAAAGATTCGCCAGCTAATCGACTCGTTGCGCCTGGGGCTGAGTCAGCGCGCTGAGTACGCCGCCCCCGCCTGAGCCCTGCAACAACCTTGTCGCTCAGCTGAACCGTCATGGAATGTCACAAGCCGAGGCGAAACTTGAGCGAGGCGACCGCGTCACAACCAATGTCCCCGGCAAACGGGGCCTCACGAATTCAGCAGCATGAGGACATGGTTATGCAGGTTCTGGTCAACAGCGGTAAGCACGTCGCCTCGTCGATGGCCTTCAAGGAAGACATCAGCAGTCGAGTGCGCAGCAAACTCCAACGCTACGAGGACCACCTCACCCGGATCGAAGTCCACCTTTCCGACGAGAACGCGCTCAAGAGCGGCCCTCAGGACAAACGCTGCAAGGTCGAGGCACGGATGAAAGGACGTGACCCGATGACGGTATCCCACGATGCCGAGGAAATGCATCAGGCCATCGACGGCGCCATGAACAAGCTGACCAACGCGCTGGATCGCAACCTGGGCAAGGACGCGAAAAACTGGACGCACTGAGGCAGCAATGGAATCAATGGCCGCGTGGCCACAGTGACTGCAGATAGTGCAGGTCTTCCGGGCGGGTGACTTTGAGGTTGTCCGCCCGGCCTTCGATCAGACGCGGCGCCTGCCCCACCCACTCCATGGCAGAGGCCTCATCGGTAATCGCCACCTGCGCCTGCAGAGCCTGACTCAGCGCGCCATGCAATGCCCCCAGGCGGAACATCTGCGGCGTATAGGCCTGCCAGATCACACTGCGATCCACGGTCTGCGCCACTCGCCCGTCGACACTGGCACGTTTGAGCGTATCGCGTGCCGGCACGGCCAGCAGGCCGCCCACCGGATCATCGGCCAACTCTGCCAGCAAACGGTCCAGGTCCTGCCTGGCGAGATTGGGACGCGCGGCGTCGTGCACCAGCACCCAGTCCTCGGCACCTGCGCCCTCGGCAAGCAGCGCCTGCAACCCGGCCAGCACCGAATCGGCCCGCTCACGCCCGCCTGGCGCACGGCGTATACGCGGATCGCTGGCAACCGGGAGTTGCGGCCAGAACGGATCGTCCACCGCCACGCACACCATGGCGCCCAGCAGGCCAGGGTGATCGAGAAAACAATGCAGGCTGTGTTCGAGAATGCTGCGACCGGCAATCTGCAGGTACTGCTTGGGACGGTCGGCAGCCATCCTCGCACCGACGCCAGCTGCTGGAATCACCAGCCAGAATGGAACGCTCATTCAGTCAGCAGGTAGAGGGTTTCACCCTCTTTGAGCATGCCCAGCTCCTGCCGCGCGCGCTCTTCAACGGTCTCCATACCACGCTTGAGCTCCATTACCTCGGCCTCGAGGATGCGGTTGCGCTCCAAAAGACGCTCGTTCTCGCCTTGTTGCTCGGCGATCTGCTGCTGCAGGCGGCTTACCTGGGCAAGACTGCCCTCGCCGACCCACAGACGATACTGCAGACCGGCAAGCAACAGGATCAGCACGATGAACAGCCAATACGGACTACGCATGGAGCGGCTCGCAGATTGAGTCATCGGCATGGTAGGGGCTGCGTTCATGCTTGAAAAGAAGCCGACTGATGAGTGACATGGGGTTTCTGTACCTGCATCCGTGCAATGGTTCCCAAAGATCGACGAAGCGTCCACGAAAAACGCCATGCCCGCAATCGCGCAGCCTCTGTAGGAGCGGCTTCAGCCGCGACAATTTGCGGATAAATCCGCTCCTACAGTGCGGCACCAACGCTGGGATAGCCACGAAAAAGGGCGACTTGCGTCGCCCTTTTCTACCACGCAGATGTTAGCCGCGGAACTCGGCACGGCCCTTGTACGGAGCCTTGCCGCCCAGCTGCTCTTCGATACGCAGCAACTGGTTGTACTTCGACACGCGGTCGGAGCGGCACAGCGAGCCGGTCTTGATCTGACCCGCGGCAGTACCCACAGCTAGGTCGGCGATGGTGCTGTCTTCGGTTTCACCACTGCGGTGCGAGATCACGGCGGTGAAGCCGGCAGCCTTGGCCATCTGGATGGCTTCCAGGGTTTCGGTCAGCGAGCCGATCTGGTTGAACTTGATCAGGATCGAATTGCCGATCTTCTCGTCGATACCGCGCTTGAGGATCTTGGTGTTGGTAACGAACAGATCGTCGCCAACCAGCTGAACCTTCTCGCCGATCTTGTCGGTCAGGACTTTCCAGCCAGCCCAGTCGGACTCGTCCATGCCGTCTTCGATGGAGATGATCGGGTAACGCTGGGTCAGGCCAGCCAGGTAATCGGCGAAACCTTCGGCGCTGAACACCTTGCCTTCGCCAGCCAGATCGTACTGACCGTCCTTGAAGAATTCGCTGGAGGCGCAGTCCAGCGCCAGAGTCACGTCATCACCCAGCTTGTAGCCGGCGTTGGCCACGGCCTCGGCGATGGCGGCCAGAGCATCTTCGTTGGAGGCCAGATTCGGCGCGAAGCCACCTTCGTCACCCACGGCAGTGTTCAGGCCACGGGCCTTCAGCACGGCCTTGAGGTGGTGGAAGATCTCGGCGCCCATGCGCAGGGCGTCGGCGAAATTCTTGGCACCAACCGGCTGCACCATGAATTCCTGGATGTCGACGTTGTTATCGGCATGCTCGCCGCCGTTGATGATGTTCATCATCGGCACCGGCATGGAGTAGACGCCCGGGGTGCCATTCAGATCGGCGATGTGCGCGTACAGCGGCACGCCCTTGGCCTGAGCAGCAGCCTTGGCAGCGGCCAGGGACACGGCGAGGATGGCGTTAGCGCCCAGCTTGGCTTTGTTCTCGGTACCGTCGAGTTCGATCATCGCGCGGTCCAGCGCTTGCTGATCGGTCGCGTCCTTACCCAGCAGCAGGTCGCGAATCGGGCCGTTGATGTTGGCGACGGCTTTCAGCACGCCCTTGCCGAGGTAACGGCTCTTGTCACCATCACGCAGCTCCAGCGCTTCGCGCGAGCCGGTGGAGGCACCCGACGGCGCACAGGCGCTGCCGAAGATACCGCCTTCCAGAATCACATCGGCTTCCACGGTGGGGTTGCCACGGGAGTCGAGAACCTCACGACCCTTGATGTCGACGATCTTTGCCATTGTTGTTAATGCTCCAAAGGTTGACGATAAGACAGCAGCAGCAGGCTGCACTGGGCCGCCGCTGCCCGCAGGCAGATCGGCGGCTCACGCTGACTCACGGGTCAGGCGGGATTTTTCTCGGGCGGCACTTTACCGGATTGCGTGCGGTTCAGGCAGTCTCGATTGGCGGAAAACTCTTCACCAGATCGTCAAGCTGCTTGAGCTGGCTGAGGAACGGCTCCAGCTTGTTCAGCCGCAAGGCACAGGGGCCGTCGCACTTGGCGTTTTCCGGGTCCGGATGCGCCTCGAGGAACAGACCAGCCAGGCCCTGGCTCATGCCGGCCTTGGCCAGGTCGGTGACCTGAGCACGGCGGCCGCCGGCGGAGTCGGCACGGCCACCCGGCATCTGCAGCGCGTGAGTCACGTCGAAGAACACCGGGTACTCGAACTGCTTCATGATGCCGAAGCCGAGCATGTCCACCACCAGGTTGTTGTAACCGAAGGAGGAACCGCGCTCGCAGAGGATCAGTTGATCATTACCGGCCTCTTCGCACTTGGTCAGGATGTGCTTCATTTCCTGCGGAGCGAGGAACTGCGCCTTCTTGATGTTGATCACCGCACCGGTCTTGGCCATGGCCACCACCAGATCGGTCTGCCGCGAGAGGAAGGCCGGCAACTGGATGATGTCGCACACTTCGGCCACGGCAGCGGCCTGATGCGGCTCGTGGACGTCGGTGATCACCGGCACGCCGAAGGTCTTCTTCACTTCCTCGAAGATCTTCATGCCCTCTTCCAGGCCAGGGCCGCGGAAGGAGGTGACGGAGGAACGGTTGGCCTTGTCGAAGCTGGCCTTGAACACATAGGGGATGCCGAGCTTCTCGGTTACCCGCACGTACTCCTCGCAGGCCTGCATGGCCAGGTCACGCGACTCGAGCACGTTGATGCCGCCGAACAGCACGAACGGCTTGTCGTTGGCGATCTCGATATCGCGAACCTTGATGATCTTCTGCGCCATGGGTCAGACCTTCTTCGCTTTCTGCGCCAGCGCAGCGTTGACGAAACCGCTGAACAGCGGGTGACCGTCACGCGGCGTGGAGGTGAATTCCGGGTGGAACTGGCAAGCGACGAACCACGGATGATCCGGCGCCTCGACCACTTCCACCAGCGCGCCATCGCCAGAGCGGCCAGTGACCTTCAGGCCAGCCTCGGTCAGCTTCGGCAACAGGTTGTTGTTCACTTCGTAACGGTGACGGTGACGCTCGACGATCACGTCCTTGCCATAGCAGTCGCGCACCTTGGAGCCGGCCTGCAGCTGGCAGTCCTGCGCCCCCAGGCGCATGGTGCCGCCCAGGTCGGAGTTCTCGCTGCGCTGCTCGACGCTGCCTGCAGCGTCCTGCCATTCGGTGATCAGGCCGACCACCGGGTGCTGGCTGGCCATGTCGAATTCGGTGGAGTTGGCATCGGTCCAGCCCACCACGTTACGGGCATATTCGATGACCGCGACCTGCATGCCGAGGCAGATACCCAGGTAAGGAATCTTATTCTCGCGAGCGTACTGCACGGTCTTGATCTTGCCTTCCACGCCACGCAGACCGAAGCCGCCCGGGACCAGGATGGCATCGACGTCTTCGAGCAGGCCGGTGCCCTGGTTCTCGATATCTTCGGAGTCGATATAACGCAGGTTGACCTTGGTGCGGTTCTGGATGCCGGCGTGGCTCATCGCTTCGATCAGAGACTTGTACGCATCGAGCAGCTCCATGTACTTGCCGACCATGGCGATGGTGACTTCTTTCTCCGGATTGAGCTTGGCATCGACCACGCGATCCCACTCGGACAGGTCGGCGCCGCCGCACTCCAGGCCGAAACGCTCGACGACGAAGTCATCCAGGCCCTGAGCGTGCAGCACGCCCGGAATCTTGTAGATGGTGTCGACGTCTTCCAGACTGATCACCGCACGCTCTTCGACGTTGGTGAACAGGGCGATCTTGCGGCGCGAGGACACATCGATCGGATGGTCGGAGCGGCACACCAGCACGTCCGGCTGCAGGCCGATGGAGCGCAGCTCCTTGACCGAATGCTGGGTCGGCTTGGTCTTGGTCTCGCCGGCAGTGGCGATGTACGGCACCAGGGTCAGGTGCATCAGCATGGCGCGCTTGGCGCCCACTTCCACGCGAAGCTGGCGGATGGCTTCGAGGAACGGCTGCGACTCGATGTCACCCACAGTGCCGCCGATTTCCACCAGGGCCACGTCGGCATCGCCGGCGCCCTTGATGATGCGACGCTTGATTTCGTCGGTGATGTGCGGAATGACCTGGATGGTTGCCCCCAGGTAGTCACCACGGCGCTCCTTGCGCAGTACGTCTTCGTAAACGCGGCCGGTGGTGAAGTTGTTGCTTTTGCTCATCGTGGTGCGGATGAAGCGCTCGTAGTGACCCAGGTCGAGGTCGGTCTCGGCGCCGTCGTGGGTGACGAACACCTCACCGTGCTGGAACGGGCTCATGGTGCCCGGATCGACGTTGATGTAAGGGTCCAGCTTGAGCATGGTGACCTTCAGGCCCCGCGCCTCCAGGATGGCCGCCAGTGAAGCCGAGGCGATGCCTTTCCCCAATGAAGAAACAACACCACCCGTGACGAAGATGTAGCGCGTCATGAAAAACCCTAGAAGTCTGCGTTTAAGCGGTCAGTGCCGCCGGGGAAAGCGAAGGAGCGCCATCGACAACACAATGGCAAGCTCGCCAAGCTCCCTGAGGGAGTCGGCAAAAGCTGTAGTAAGACGGGAGCGTAGTCTACCCGAAAGGCCTTACCAGCTCAAACCTTGCTCGCCGATAGGCGGTGACCAGTGAAGACGCACCCCGCTCGCCGCCATTTCTGACGATTGCGTCAGGTTCGCCAGCGCAATCAGCTCATCGCCATCGAACAATAGCGGCAGGCGCGGACGCACGAATGCCGGCACGCGCATTTCATTGAGCAGGCGCTTGAGATCACGCCTGCCGCGCCCCGGCACCCGCAGCGACTCCCCACCTTGACGGTAGCGTAGCTGCCAGCGACCCTGCGCCAGCTCGCCAGACAAATGCACCTGACCATTATCGGGAAGCTCGACTGGCTCGCCAGACGCAGGGCATGGCAGATCCAGTGGCTGCAGCGGCTTCAGCCAGTCGCCACTGAGCCACCACAAGCGGCCATCGGCGCGGTGCAAGTCGC
This sequence comes from Pseudomonas sp. UBA6323, assembly GCF_002439135.1. Taxonomy (NCBI): domain Bacteria; kingdom Pseudomonadati; phylum Pseudomonadota; class Gammaproteobacteria; order Pseudomonadales; family Pseudomonadaceae; genus Pseudomonas; species Pseudomonas sp. UBA6323. The sequence continues at coordinate 69,761 of NZ_DJSX01000050.1, forward strand.
CATCGGCCAGTTTCCAGACCGGCGTCGCATCCGCGGCGGCATCGCGCAGATCGTACCAGCCAGCCCAGTGATCGCTGTCCGGCATGCGGGTAAGCGGCGCCAGCCAATGGCGCAGCAGGTTGCGTTGCCGCGCATCGCTCAGCGCGGTCACTGCCGCAAGGTCCAGAGAAGGCAAAGGCAACCAGGGAAATGCGCAAGCGCCACGCGCAGCAAGCAGGTCCATCTCGGCCAATTCACTGAGCAGTAGCTGAGCCTCACCCAGGTGCCCAGCGCCGCGCGCAAGACTTGCAGCAGCCTGCGGCCAGCGCTCGGCCAGCAGCGGCATCACCTGCCTGCGCAGGAAATTGCGACTGAAACGCTCGTCGGCATTGCTAGGGTCCTCGACCCAAACCAGACCACGACTTTGCGCGTAAGCCTGCAACTCGGCGCGCGAACAGTCGAGCAGTGGCCGCACCAGCCTGCCCGGCCCCAGCGGCCGACTGGCCGGCATGGCAGCCAGCCCGCGCACCCCTGCCCCGCGCAGCAGACGAAATAGCAGGGTTTCGGCCTGATCGTCGCGATGCTGGGCACTGAGCAGCACCTCGCCCGGCCCCAGCCGCTCACTGAATACCGCATAACGCGCGTTCCGCGCAGCCTGCTCCAGGCTCGCCCCCGGCGTCACCCGTACCTTGACGATCTCCAGAGGAATATCCAGGCGCGCACAAAACTGCGCGCAATGCTCAGGCCAGGCATCGGCCGTCGGCTGCAGGCCATGATGGACATGAATCGCGGACAGCGCTGGCAGCTTCTCGTGTCTCGCCCAGGCGGCAAGCAGATGCAGCAGCACGCTGGAATCCAGGCCACCGGAGAAGGCGATACGCCAGACAGGAGCCGTGCGCCACGACTGAAGGGCCTGGCGCAGGCGAGTGGTGAGATCGGTCATTGGCCAAGCTTAAACAACAATGGGCCCGAAGGCCCATTGAGATATGCGCTGAGAGAACTCAGGCGATGCCGTAGCTCATCAGGCGGTCGTAACGGCGCTTGAGCAGCGCGTCGGTATCGTGTTCCTGCAGGCTGGCCAGTTGCTTGGTCAGCTCCTGGCGGATCGACTCCGAGGCGGCGGCAGGATCGCGGTGCGCGCCGCCCAGCGGCTCAGCGATCACCTGATCGACGATACCCAGATCCTTCAGGCGCTCGGCGGTGATGCCCATGGCCTCGGCAGCATCCGGCGCCTTCTCGGCGGTACGCCAGAGAATCGAGGCGCAACCTTCCGGCGAGATCACCGAATAGGTGGAGTACTGCAGCATGTTCAGCTGGTCGCAGACGCCGATGGCCAGCGCACCGCCAGAACCGCCCTCGCCGATGACGGTGGCGATGATCGGGGTTTTCAGACGGGCCATCACGCGCAGGTTCCAGGCGATGGCCTCGCTCTGGCCACGCTCCTCGGCATCGATACCCGGGTAGGCACCGGGGGTGTCGATGAAGGTGAGGATCGGCATCTTGAAGCGCTCGGCCATTTCCATCAGGCGGCAGGCCTTGCGATAGCCCTCAGGGCGCGGCATGCCGAAGTTGCGGCGCACCTTCTCGCGCACCTCACGGCCCTTCTGGTGACCGATGATCATCACCGGCTGATCGCCCAGGCGCGCAACGCCACCGACGATGGCAGCGTCGTCGGAGAAGTGACGGTCGCCGTGCAATTCATCGAACTCGGTGAAGATGTGCTGGATGTAGTCCAGGGTATAGGGGCGGCGCGGGTGGCGCGCGAGCTGCGCGATCTGCCAGCTGGTCAGGTTGCCGAAGATGCTTTCGGTCAGGGCGCTGCTCTTGTCCTGCAGGCGGGCAATCTCGTCGCCGATGTTCAGCGCGTTGTCATTGCCAACCAGGCGTAGCTCTTCGATCTTGGCTTGCAGGTCGGCGATCGGCTGTTCGAAATCGAGGAAATTCGGGTTCATAGTCATCCGTCTTGCGTCGACGGCCAAGTGGCCGGGGAGCTGTATCCATTAGGCGCCCTACCTTAAGGGATGGGGCGCAGCGGGTCGACACCCTTGGGTGCCTTTGCTGTCACGAAGAGGAATTTTCCTCTCGCATATCAGCGGTAGTGCAAAAAGACGTTGTCGCGCCCGAACTGGTCACGCAATGCCTGAATCAAAGTGTCCGCCGGGTCGATTCGCCAGGCATCGCCGAATTGAAGCAAGGCGCGTGCCTCCTCGCCACTGTAGTCGACGGTCACCGGGCAGGCGCCCTTGTGCTTGCTGCACAACTCGGCCAGCCAGCGCAGGCGATCACCCTTGAGCGCTTCACAGGCGACCTTAACGCGCAGGCTATCGGCCAGGCCGGTACGGGCCTCTTCCAGGCTCATCACGCGCTTGGCGCGCAGACGCAAACCACCGGAGAAGTCGTCGTTGCTGACTTCACCTTCGACCACCACCAGCGCATCGTTCTGCAGCAGCGCCTGGTTGCTGGCGAAGGCATCGGCGAACAGCGAGGCTTCGATACGCCCGGAGCGGTCATCGAGGGTGATGAAGCCCATCTTGTCGCCCTTCTTGTTCTTCATCACTCGCAGGTTGACGATCATCCCGGCGATGGTCTGGGTATCGCGTGCAGGCTTCAACTCGACGATACGCTGGCGGGCGAAGCGGCGAATCTCACCTTCGTATTCGTCGATGGGGTGACCGGACAGGTAGATGCCCAGGGTGTCCTTCTCGCCTTTCAGGCGTTCCTTGATCGGCAGCTCACGGGCCTTGCGGTGGTTGGCATAGACGTCCGCCTCGGGCTCGGCGAACAGGCCGCCGAACAGATCCATATGGCCGCTCTCGGCGCTGCGTGCGGTCTGTTCGGCGGACTGCACGGCCTCCTCCATGGACGCCAGCAGCACGGCGCGGTTCTTGTCCACGCTGGCCTGATAGGCCTTGAGCTCGTCCTGGTAGTAGGGGCCGAGACGGTCCAGCGCACCGCTGCGGATCAGTGCTTCGAGGGTGCGTTTGTTGATGCGCTTGAGGTCGACGCGGTTGCAGAAGTCGAACAGGTCCTTGAACGGCCCACCTTCGGCACGGCATTCGACGATGGCCTCGACCGGGCCCTCGCCCACGCCCTTGACCGCACCGAGGCCATAGACGATACGGCCGTCGTCGTTGACGGTGAACTTGAACTCGGAGACGTTCACGTCCGGCGGATCGATGCGCAACTTCATGTTGCGGCACTCTTCCACCAGGATCACCACCTTGTCGGTGTTGTGCATGTCCGCCGAGAGCACCGCGGCCATGAACGGCGCGGGGTAATGCGCCTTGAGCCAGGCTGTCTGGTAGGACACCAGTCCGTAGGCGGCGGAGTGCGACTTGTTAAAGCCGTAGCCGGCGAACTTCTCCACCAGATCGAAGATGTTACCTGCCAGGTCGGCGTCGATATTGTTGTTGGCGCAACCTTCGATGAAGCCGCCACGCTGCTTGGCCATTTCCTCGGGCTTCTTCTTGCCCATGGCGCGACGCAGCATGTCCGCCTGGCCCAGGGTGTAACCGCCCATGACCTGAGCGATCTGCATCACCTGCTCCTGATACAGGATGATGCCGTAAGTGGGCTTGAGCACCGGCTCCAGACCGGCGTACTGGTAGTCCGGGTGCGGATAGGACAGCTCGGCGCGACCGTGTTTACGGTTGATGAAGTCGTCCACCATGCCGGACTGCAGCGGACCGGGGCGGAACAGCGCCACCAGTGCGATCATGTCTTCCAGGCAGTCGGGCTTGAGCTTCTTGATCAGCTCTTTCATGCCGCGCGATTCGAGCTGGAAGACCGCGGTGGTCTCGGCCTTCTGCAGCATGGCGTAGGTCGGCTTGTCATCGAGCGGGATGAAGTCGATGTTGACCAGTTCTTCGTCCGAGGCGCCATCGCGCTTCTGGATGCGGTGGATGGTCTCCATCGCCCACTTGATGATGGTCAGGGTACGCAGACCGAGGAAGTCGAACTTGACCAGGCCGGCCTGCTCGACGTCGTCCTTGTCGAACTGGGTCACCAGGCCGCCGCCCTCCTCGTCACAGGCGATCGGCGAGAAGTCGGTGAGCTTGGTCGGCGCTATCACCACACCACCGGCGTGCTTGCCGGTACCGCGCACCACGCCTTCGAGCTTAAGCGACATGTCCCAGATTTCGGCGGCTTCTTCGTCGTTCTTGAGGAACTCGCGCAGCGGCTCCTCCATCTCGAAAGCCTTCTCCAGGGTCATGCCCACTTCGAAGGGAATCATCTTCGACAGACGGTCGGCCAGGCCGTAGGACTTGCCCTGCGCCCGCGCCACGTCGCGCACCACCGCCTTGGCCGCCATCGAGCCGAAGGTGATGATCTGGCTGACCGCGTTGCGCCCGTACTTCTCGGCCACGTAGTCGATCACCCGGTCGCGGCCGTCCATGCAGAAGTCGACGTCGAAGTCGGGCATGGAAATCCGCTCGGGGTTGAGGAAGCGTTCGAACAGCAGGTCATAGGCCAACGGATCGAGGTCGGTGATCTTCAATACGTAGGCCACCAGCGAGCCGGCACCCGACCCACGGCCAGGGCCGACCGGCACGCCGTTGTTCTTGGCCCACTGGATGAAGTCCATCACGATCAGGAAGTAACCGGGGAAACCCATCTGGATGATGATGTCGAGTTCGAAGTTGAGACGGTCGATATAGACCTGCTTCTTCGCCTCGTAATCCGGCGTGTCCTTGGGCAGCAGCACTTCGAGACGCTCGTCCAGGCCCTCGAACGAGGCATGCCGCAGGTAGTCGTCGATGCCCATGCCGTTCGGCGTGGGGAAGTCCGGCAGGAAGTACTTGCCGAGCTGCACGTCGATGTTGCAACGCTTGGCGATCTCGACGGTGTTCTCCAGTGCTTCTGGCAGATCGGAGAACAGCTCCCACATTTCCTCGGCGCTTTTCAGGTACTGCTGATCAGAGTAATTGCGCGGTCGACGCGGGTCGTCGAGGGTACGGCCTTCACCGATGCAGACGCGGGTTTCGTGGGCTTCGAAGTCGTCCTGCTTGATGAAACGCACGTCGTTGGTGGCCACCAGCGGCGCCTCGATGCGATCAGCCAGGGCCACGGCCGCATGCAGGTATTCCTCGTCACCGACACGGCTGGTGCGCTGCACCTCCAGATAGAAGCGATCCGGGAACACCGCCATCCACTCGCGCAGGCGCGTCTCCGCCAATGCTTCATCGCCAGCCAGCAACGCCAGGCCGACTTCGCCTTCGCGCGCACCGGACAGGGCGATCAGGCCCTCGGCGGCGTCCTTGACCCAGTCGCGCTGAATGATCACCAGGTCGTTGCTCTGCCCCTCGGCCCAGCCGCGGGAGATCAGCTCGGTGAGATTGCGGTAACCCTTGGCGTTCATCGCCAGCAGGGTCAGGCGCGTCAGCGGGCCATCCTCCTCGGCACTGGCCAACCAGATGTCGGCGCCGCATATCGGCTTGACACCGGCGCCCATGGCCGTCTTGTAGAACTTCACCAGCGAGCACATGTTGCTCATGTCGGTGACGGCCACCGCCGGCATACCGGCCCCGGCCACGGCCTTGATCAGGGGTTTGACCCGCACCAGACCATCGACCAGGGAGTATTCGGTGTGCAGACGCAGGTGGACGAAAGCTTGGGTCATGAAGGGCCTTGCAGATGAAAACGACAAAGCGCGGATTGTAGCCTAAGAGGGTCTGGCTTAGGGCCAGAGCTTCAGATCGTGGCTACGATGCAATCCGCGACGACAGGCTCGAGCAGCGCACGCACCGGCGCGAAGGAGCGCCGATGAATCGGCGTCGGCCCCAGGCGCTGCAGCGCGTCAAGGTGAACGGGCGTAGGGTAGCCCTTGTGGCCGGCGATGCCGTAGCCAGGATAGAGGCGGTCCATCTCGACCATTTCGCGGTCGCGGCTGACCTTGGCCAGGATCGACGCCGCGGCGATCGCCGGCACCCGCCCATCACCCTTGATCACCGGCGCACTCGGCACGGCCAGTTTGGGGCAACGGTTGCCGTCGATCAGCGCCAGCCTGGGCGTCACACTCAAGCCCTCGACGGCACGCTGCATGGCCAGCATAGTGGCATGCAGAATATTCAGGCGGTCGATCTCCTCCACCTCGGCGCGGGCGATGCACCAGGCCAGGGCCTTTTCGCGAATCTCGTCGAAAAGCACTTCGCGGCGCAGCTCGGTGAGCTTCTTCGAGTCGTTCAGGCCGAGAATCGGCCGCGCCGGATCGAGGATCACCGCAGCCGTGACCACCGCGCCGCAGAGCGGGCCACGGCCGACTTCGTCGACACCGGCGACCAGCTCCTCGACCAGGGTGAAATCGAGCCCCTGCTGCATCAGTCGCGCCCCGCCAGCTTGAGCACGGCATCAGCCGCCGACACCGAAGCATCGCGGCGCAGTGCGCGATGGATCACGTCGAAGCCTTCGGTCTGTACCTGGCCACCGTCGATCAGTGGCGCCACGGCCTGGGCCAGCGCCTCTGGCGTCGCCGCGTCCTGAATCAGCTCGGGCACCAGCAGGCGCTCGGCCAGCAGGTTGGGCAGCGAGATATAGGGGCTTTTCACCAGGCGCTTGAGAATGCGATAGGTCATGGGCGCCACACGGTAAGCCACCACCATCGGGCGCTTGTACAGCAGCGCCTCCAGGGTCGCGGTACCCGACGCGATCAGCACCGCATCGCAGGCCGCCAGCGCCTCATGGGAACGGCCGTTGAGCAAGGTCAACGGCAGGTCACGTCCGGCCAGCATCTGCTCCAGCTGCTCGCGACGCTCGGGCGTGGCGCAAGGCAGAAGGAAGCGCACGCCTGGGCGAAGTGAACGCAGACGAATTGCGGCGTCGAGGAAAAGCTCACCGAGGCGCGCAACCTCACCGCCACGACTGCCCGGCATCAAGGCCACAACGGGCTCGTCCTGCGGCAGATCCAGCGCTTCGCGTGCAGCGGCGCGGTCTGCCTGCTGCGGAATGGCATCGGCCAGAGGGTGACCGACGAAGCGCACCGGCACCTGATGTTCATCGTAGAACTGCGCTTCGAACGGAAACAGGGTCAGCATCAGGTCGCAGGCTTCACGAATCTTCAGCACGCGCTTCTGCCGCCAGGCCCAGACCGAGGGGCTGACGTAATGCACGGTCTTGATCCCGGCACGGCGCAGCTTGAGTTCCAGGCCAAGGTTGAAATCAGGCGCATCGATGCCGATGAACACATCCGGCTTGGCGGCGATCAGATCACGCGCCAACTGGCGGCGACGGCCGAGCAGTTCGAACAGGCGGCCGAGTACTTCGACCAGGCCCATGACCGCCAGACGTTCCATCGGGAAATAGGATTTCAGGCCCTCGGCTTCCATGCGCGAACCGCCGACGCCGATGAATTCGGCATCCGGGTAGCGCTGCTTGATGGCCTGCATCAGGCCGGAACCGAGGATGTCACCGGACGCCTCACCGGCGACCAGTGCGACGCGAAGAGGTCTGCTCATAAGAATCAGCGGGTGATGCCGCGAGTAGAGGCCTGGATGGAATCGCGGAAGATCGCCACTTCGGGGAACTGCGCAGCGGACTCGGCCAGCTCGCTCAGCGCCAGCTCCACCGTCAACCCCTGGCGATAGACCAGCTTGTACGCCTTGCGCAATGCAGCGATGGCTTCGGCCGAGAACCCACGGCGGCGCATGCCTTCGAAATTCATGCTGCGCGCCTCGGCCGGGTTACCGAACACCGTGACGAAGGCCGGTACGTCCTTGCCGATGGCAGTGCCCATGCCGGAGAAGCTGTGTGCGCCGATGCGGCAGAACTGGTGCACCAGGGTGTAACCGGACAGGATTGCCCAGTCGTCGACCCAAACGTGGCCAGCCAGCGCGGTGTTGTTGACCAGGATGCAGTGATTGCCGATCACGCTGTCGTGACCGATGTGGGCGTAGGCCATGATCAGGTTGTGATCGCCGATGGTGGTTTCGCCACGATCCTGCACGGTGCCACGGTGAATGGTGACGCCTTCACGAATGGTGTTGTGATCGCCGATCACCAGGCGCGTCGCCTCGCCCTTGTATTTAAGGTCTGGCGTGTCTTCACCGACCGACGAAAACTGATAGATGCGATTATGCTTGCCGATTACGGTCGGCCCCTTGAGCACTACGTGCGGGCCGATGACTGTACCCTCGCCGATTTCCACATCGGGCCCGACAATGCTCCACGGGCCGACGACGACGTCGTCGGCCAATCTGGCACTGGGGTCGATGATCGCGCGAGGGTCAATCGAACTCATAGCTTGCGTTCCGCGCAGATGATTTCAGCGGAGCAGACTTCCTTGCCATCGACCGTGGCACGGCATTCGAATTTCCAGATGCTGCGGCGGTCGCTCAGGTACTTGGCTTCCAGCGTGAGCTGATCGCCCGGCAGCACCGGCGAGCGGAAACGCAGCTTGTCGGAGCCGACAAAATAATACAGGGTGCCGTCGGCCGGCTTCACGCCCATCATCTTGAAGCCGAGGATTCCGGCTGCCTGCGCCATGGCCTCGATGATCAGAACGCCCGGCATGATCGGATGCTCGGGGAAGTGACCGTTGAAGAACGGCTCATTGATGCTGACATTCTTATAGGCGCGAATCTGCTTGCCTTCGACGTCCAGGTCCACCACACGATCCACCAGCAGGAACGGATAGCGGTGCGGCAAATATTCACGAATTTCGTTGATGTCCATCATGTCCGGTTAAGCCTGTAAGAAAAGAAAAGAGCACGGTCATGCCGTGCTCAGGCATCAGATGAGACGTTTGCCGTCTGGGTCACGGCGGCCAGCTGTTTTTCCAGCTCGCGCAGACGCTTGGCCATCTCGTCCAACTGACGAATACGGGCTGCGCTCTTCTTCCACTCGCCCGCTGGTTGCATGGCGGTACCGGAAGAATAGGCGCCCGGCTCGGTGATCGAACGGGTCACCATGGTCATCCCGGTGACGAACACGTTGTCGCACACCTCGATATGGCCGACCATGCCCACACCACCGGCGATCATGCAGTTCCTGCCAATCTTGGTGCTGCCGGAAATCCCGCAGCAGCCGGCCATGGCGGTGTTGTCGCCGATCTGCACGTTGTGCGCGATCATGATCTGGTTATCCAGCTTCACGCCATTGCCGATCAGGGTGTCGGACAGCGCACCGCGATCGACCGTGGTATTGGCACCGATCTCGACGTCATCGCCGATGATCACCCCACCGATCTGCGCGATCTTCTGCCAGACGCCCTTCTCGTTGGCGAAACCGAAGCCCTCGCCACCGATCACCGCGCCGGACTGGATCACCACACGCTTGCCGATCTGCACGTCGTGGTACAGCGTCACGCGTGGCGCCAGCCAGCCGCCATCACCGATCACGCTGCGAGCACCGACCACGCAATGGGCACCGACGCTGACCTCGGCACCGATACGCGCACCGCTCTCGATCACCGCATAGGGACCGATACTGGCACTCGAATCGACAACGGCGTCGTCGGCGACGTACGCGGTGGCATGAATGCCCGCGGCCGCCTTGGGCTTGCGATCGAACAGATGGGAAAGCTGGGCGTAAGCCAAATACGGGTTGGCAACGATCAAGGCATCGCCAGCGTAGCCTTCGGCATCGGCTGCGGTCAGCAGCACGGCGCCGGCCTGAGTCTGCGCCAGATGCTTGCGATACTGGGCATTGGCCAGGAAGCTCAACTGTTCGGGCCTGGCCTCCTGTAAGGTGGCCAGGCCCGTGATGACCTTAGCTTCAGCGCCACGCAAGGTGGCGCCCAGGCGCTCGGCCAACTGGCCGAGAGTAACTGTCACAGTCATGCTCAACGCATCTGGTTCATGCGCTCGATGACTTGGCGAGTGATGTCGTACTGAGGTTTGACATCAATCACCGCGCCGCGCTCGAGCACCAGGTCGAAGTTACCGTTCTTGATCACTTCCTCGACGGCCTTGTCCAGGTTCGGCTTGAGCTTGGCCAGCATTTCACGGTCAGCGACGGCCTTGGCTTCGTTCAGCTCCTTGGACTGGAACTGGAAATCACGAGCCTTCTGCTTGAACTCGAGCTCGAGACGCTCGCGCTCAGCCTGCTGCATCTTCTCGCCATCCTTGACCATGCGATCCTGAATGCGCTTGGCATCGCTTTCCAGGGTCTTGAGCTTGTTCAACTGCGGGCCGAACTTCTTCTCGGCATCGACCGCGTAGCGCTTGGCCGCATCCGACTCGAGCAGCGCCATCTGATAGTTCAGCACGGCCACCTTCATCTCGGCGAACGCCGGAGTGGCGATCAGGGCGGCGGTGAACAGAACCAGTTGAGTCAACTTACGCACAATGCACTCCTGCAACAAAACTGTTGGCTTTCGGTGAATGACTTTTAGAAGGTCTGGCCCAGGGAGAACTGGAATACCTGGGTATCGGCATCATCCGGTTTCTTGATCGGCATGGCCAGGCTGAAACTCAGCGGACCCAGTGCAGTGATCCAGGTCAGACCGACACCCACGGAGCTGGCCAGATTGCTGAAATCGATATCGCAGCTGTCGCTGAGCTTCTTCTGACTGGACGAGCAATTGGTGTCGAAGACGTTACCCACGTCCCAGAACAGCGCGGTGCGCAGCGAGCGCTGATCCTTGACGAACGGCAACGGGAAGAGCATCTCGACACCACCCTGGACGAGCACGTTACCACCAAAGGGCAGCGGATCCTGATCCGGGTCACGCAGGGTTCCTGGTTTGTTACCACTGCTCGGCGTACTACGCGGCCCCAGGCTGCTGTCCTTGAAGCCACGTACCGAGTTGAAACCGCCGGCATAGTAGTGCTCGTAGAACGGCAGTTCCGCGGTGCTACCGTAGCTGTCGCCATAACCCAGCTGGGTGTGGAAACGCAGGGTGTAGTTGTCGCTGATCGGGGTGAACACCTGGCCACGGTAGTCGAGCTTGTAGAACGACAGGTCGCTACCCGGAATGGTGGTTTCCAATACCAGGCTCTGCGAATGACCACGGTTGGCCAGCACGCCACGGTTCAGGGTCGACTCGGACCAGCCGATGGAGCCCTTGAAGTTCAGGTAGTTGTCACCCTCAGCGTCGATGAAATCGAAAATTTCGTCGACGGTGTAACGACCGGTGTCGATGCTGTCCTGCTGCACGGTCAGGCCGTAGGTCAGGCGCGAGGTCTCACTGATCGGATAGCCGATGTTGATACCGGCACCCAGGCTGTCCACCGAGTAGCTGGATACGTCGACATCGAGCTCATCGTAGTCGGTGGTACGGTAGAAGGCGTTGTAACCCAGGCTGACGCCGTCGACGGTCCAGTAGGGGTCAACGAAGCCAAAGCTGTAACGGGTCTGGTATTCACTGCGGGTCAGGCCGATGCTGACGCGGTTACCGGTACCGAGGAAGTTGTTCTGGCTGATCGAACCACCCAGGATCAGACCAGCATTCTGGGCAAAGCCGACGCTGGCGGTAATGGAACCGGACGGCTGCTCTTCGACGCTGTAGTTGACGTCGATCTGGTCGTCGGTGCCCGGTACCTGCGGGGTTTCGACGTTGACTTCCTTGAAGAAACCCAGACGCTCGAGGCGGACCTTGGACTGGTCGATCAGGTAGGTCGAAGCCCAGCCACCTTCCATCTGGCGCATTTCGCGGCGCAGCACTTCGTCTTCGGACTTGGTGTTGCCACGGAAGTTGATGCGGTTGACGTAAGCACGCTTGCCTGGATCGACGAAGAAGGTGATCGAGACGGTGTTGTCCTCGTCGTGCGCTTCCGGCACACCATTGACGTTGGCGAAGGTGTAACCCTCGTTACCCAGACGACGGGTGATCAGCTCGCTGGTGGTGGTCATGATCTTGCGCGAGAAGACCTGCCCTTCCTTGACCAGCAGCAATGCGCGCACATCTTCTTCCGGAACCTTGAGGTCACCGGACAGCTTCACGTCGCGGACGCTGTACTTTTCGCCCTCTTCGACGTTGACGGTGATATAGACGTGTTTCTTGTCCGGCGTGATGGATACCTGGGTCGAGCTGATATCCATGTTGATATAGCCGCGGTCCAGGTAGTAAGAGCGCAGACGCTCCAGGTCACCGGACAGTTTTTCGCGGGCGTACTTGTCGTCGTTCTTGAAGAAAGACAGCCAGTTGGTGGTTTTCAGCTCGAACAGGTCGACCAGATCCTCATCGGAGAACACGGTGTTGCCGACCACGTTGATGTGGGAGATGGCCGCTACGGTGCCTTCGTTGATGGTGATCTTCAGCGCCACGCGGTTACGCGGCTGCGGAATCACTTCGGCCTCGATCTCGGCCGAGTAGCGGCCCTGGGCGACGTACTGGCGCTGCAGTTCGTTACGCACGCCTTCGAGTGTGGCGCGCTGGAAAATCTCGCCCTCGGCCAGACCGGACTGGTTCAGGCCCTTGAGCAGATCTTCGGTGGTGATGGCCTTGTTGCCTTCGATCTCAATACCGGAAATGGAAGGACGTTCGACCACGGTAACGACCAGCACGTCGCCATCGCGACCAAGCTGGATGTCCTGGAAGAAGCCGGTACGGAACAGCGAGCGAGTGGCATCCACCAACTGGCGATCATCGACGGACTCGCCCACGTTGAGGGGCAGTGCGCCGAACACGCTGCCGGCGGACACCCGCTGCAAGCCATTGACGCGAATATCGGAGATGGTGAAGGACTCGGCGTGAACTTCGGCGATCATCAATGCGGACAGTACCGCAGGTAGCAGCAGACGTTTCATGAAGTCCTTTCTTATTCCAACTGACGATAAAAACTGCCGCTTAAGCGACACTTCTTTTAAATCTCAAGAGCGTATTCAGCAATGCTCACAGGCGGCTGAGGTCGTTGACCAGGGCGAGCAGCATGACCCCGATGACCAGACTGATGCCGATCTGCATCCCCCAACCCTGAACCCGCTCAGACAAGGGGCGACCACGCACCCACTCGACCAGATAAAACAGCAGATGCCCACCATCCAGCACGGGAATGGGCAGCAGATTGAGAACTCCCAGGCTAATGCTCAGATATGCAAGGAATTTCAGGAAATCCCCCAGCCCTGACTCAGCTGAAGCGCCCGCCACTTTAGCAATGGTTATCGGCCCACTCAAGTTTTTTACCGAGAGCTCTCCGAACAGCATTTTCTTCAGCGAATCGAGGGTCAACAGGCTCATTGCCCAGGTCTGACGCATGCCCTCGGCGACACCTTTGAGCGGACCGTAACGCACCTCGCGGAGCATCTCGGCAGGCCATTCAACGCCCTGAACGCCCGCGCCCAGGTAGCCACTGCGGGCCTCGCCCTCGCCTCGCGACGCCAGAGTCAGCTGCACATCCCTCTCCTGGCCATCGCGCTCGAAACGCAGCGCGACCGTCTCGCCCGGCAGCGCCCGCACGCGATCGACCAGATCCTGCCAATCGGCCAGCGCTTGATCATCGAGCGCCAGCAGGCGATCACCCGGCTGCAGGCCGGCAGCATAAGCCGGCCCTTTGGAATCGACTTCAGCCAGCACAGGCTCCAGCACCGGACGCCATGGGCGAATACCCAGCGAACCGATCGGGTCCGGTTCATCGACACCACGCAGCCAGTTGTCCAGTTGCACCTGCTTGGGCGTTTCGACCGTGGAGCCCGACTCGGTCACACGCAGGTCGAGCGCGCCGCTTTCACCCAGACGCCGCACCAGTTGCAGGTTGACCGCCGCCCAGCCATTGGTGGCCTCACCGTCGACCGCGACGATCTCCTGCCCTGCACGCAGCCCGGCAGCCTCCGCCAGGCTGTCCGGCTGCACCGCACCGATGACGGGGCGCACCTGCTGACTGCCGAGCATGGCGACGAACCAGAAGAACAGCATCGCCAGCAGGAAATTGGCCAGCGGGCCGGCAGCGACGATAGCGATACGCTGGCGTACGCTCTTGCGATTGAAGGACTGCTCGACAAGCTCGGGCGGCACATCGCCCTCGCGCTCATCGAGCATCTTGACGTAGCCGCCCAGGGGAATGGCGGCAATGACGAATTCGGTGCCGTGGCGATCATGCCAGCGCACAAGTGGCGTGCCGAAGCCGACGGAGAAACGCAGAACCTTGACGCCGCAGCGCCGGGCCACCCAGAAGTGCCCATACTCGTGAAAGGTCACCAGGACACCCAGCGCGATCAGGGTGCCAACCAGCATATACAGCCCACTCATTTCACTTCTCCAGCCCTACGGGGCCGCTCAGGTTCTGATGCATGCCGGATGATCGCCGGCTCAACGAGCGGCCAGCCACTGCGCGGCCAACTCACGCGCCCGGGCGTCGGCTTCGAATACCGCGTCGAGCGCTTCGACAGCCCTGACCGGTTGCGCGTTCAGCACGGACTCAATCATACCCGCGATATCGACGAAACGGATGCGTCGCTGCAGGAACGCCTCGACCGCCACCTCGTTGACCGCATTGAGCGTCGCCGGCGCACTGCCGCCGGTCTGCGCCGCCTCGCGCGCCAGACGCAGGCAGGGAAAACGCTGCTCGTCAGGGCGCTCGAAATCCAGGCGACCGACGGCGAACAGATCCAGAGCAGACACTCCCGAATCGATACGCTCCGGCCATGCCAGGGCATGGGCGATAGGCGTGCGCATGTCCGGGTTGCCGAGCTGGGCCAGGACCGAACCATCAACGTAATCGACCAGAGAATGAATCACGCTCTGCCGGTGGATAACCACCTCGATCTGTTCGGGACGCGCGTCGAACAACCAGCAGGCCTCGATCATCTCCAGGCCCTTGTTCATCATGCTCGCCGAATCGACCGAAATCTTGCGCCCCATCGACCAGTTCGGATGTGCACAAGCTTGCTCGGGCGTGACGTGCTCCAGCTCGACCAGGGGCGTTTCGCGGAAAGGTCCGCCGGAGGCCGTCAGCAGCACGCGGCGCACACCGACTGCCTGCAGGCCGCGCGAATAATCACCTGGCAGGCACTGGAAAATGGCGTTGTGCTCGCTGTCGATCGGCAGAAGAACCGCCCCGCTCTGCTTGACGGCCTGCATGAACAAGGCGCCGGACATCACCAGCGCCTCCTTGTTGGCCAGCAGTACCTTCTTGCCGGCCTGCACGGCCGCAAGCGTCGGCTTGAGCCCGGCAGCACCGACGATGGCAGCCATCACGCAATCGACGGCCGCATCGGCGGATACCGCGCACAACCCCTCCTCGCCGATCAGCACTTCGGTCGCCAGTCCGGCGACACGCAAACGGTTCTGCAGCTCGAGCGCCGAATCGGCATCAGGCACCACGGCGTAGCGCGGGTTATGGCGCACACAGAGCGCCTGCAGCTCCGCCAGGCGGGAATAACCGGTAAGGGCGAATACCTGGTAACGCTCGGGATGACGAGCGATCACATCCAGCGTGCTGAGACCGATGGAGCCGGTCGCGCCCAGCACCGTGACCTGTTGCACTGCACTCACAACGAGCCCCAGCCGGCCAGCCAGAGCAATGTGGCGAATACGGGAATCGCTGCGGTAAGACTGTCGATACGATCCAGCACGCCACCGTGGCCTGGCAGCAGATTACTGCTGTCCTTGATCCCGGATTGGCGCTTGAACATGCTTTCGGTCAGGTCGCCAACCACGGAAATCAGCACCACCACGGCAGCGCCGGCCATGGCCAGCAACAGCCCCGTGCCGGACCAGCCTTGCTGCAGCCCGACCAGCAGGGTGATCAGCAGACTAGCAGCGAGGCCGCCATACAACCCTTCCCAGCTCTTGCCCGGGCTGACCCTGGGCGCCAGCTTGCGCTTGCCGAAGGTCTTGCCGGAGAAATAGGCACCGATATCAGCGCCCCAAACCAGCACCATCACCGCGATGATCAGCGCATTGGCCTGCGGCCACTGCTTGAGCAGAACCAACCCCTGCCATGCCGGCAGGAGAATCAACAGGCCGATCAGCAAACGGCCCGGTACACCGCCCCAGTAACGACTGCTATCGGGATAGCTCAGCACCAGCATGGTCGCCACCAGCCACCACAGCACCGCCACCAGCAAAAGCATCGGCGCGACGGCCGGGACCAGATACAGCAAGCCGAGCAACACAGCCACCGCCGCAGCATAAGCCACGCGCAGCGACTGCGCATCGAACCCCGCCAGCCGCGCCCACTCCCACGCACCCAGGGTGACCACTGCCCCAATGAACAGCGCGAAGGCGCCACCTTCGAGCAGGAAGAAACCGCCCAGAGCAATGGGCAGCAGTACCAGCGCCGTGATGATTCGTTGTTTGAGCATTAGGAGCGTGCCTCAGCTTCCACCTGCTCGCTGGTCTTGCCGAAGCGACGCTGGCGGGTAGCGAAATCGGCCAGCGCCTTGCGCATGGCCTCGTGCTTGAAATCCGGCCAGTAAAGGTCGGAGAAGTACAGTTCACTGTAGGCCAACTGCCAGAGAAGGAAATTGCTGATGCGGTGCTCTCCCCCCGTGCGAATGCACAGGTCGGGCAAGGGCAGGTCACCGGTTGCCAGACAGCCCTGGAGCAATTGCGGGGTAATGTCTTCGGCTTGCAAATGCCCCGCCTGCACCTCACGCGCCAGGCGCTGAGCGGCCTGGGCAATATCCCACTGACCGCCGTAATTGGCAGCGATCTGCAAGGTGAAGCGACGATTGCCGGCAGTCAGCAGCTCCGCTTCGCGCATGGCAGCCTGCAACTCAGGATGGAAGCGCGAGCGGTCGCCGATGATGCGCAGGCCGATGTCGTTATCCAACAGACGCTTGGCCTCACGGCGCAGCGCGCCGAGGAACAGCTCCATCAGCGCACCGACTTCTTCGGCCGGGCGCTGCCAGTTCTCGCTGGAAAAAGCGAACAGGGTCAGCACCTCGACACCCGACTCGGCACAGACCTCGATCACCGCGCGAACCGCGTCGACCCCGGCCTTGTGCCCCGCCACACCCGGCAAAAGGCGCTTCTTCGCCCAGCGGTTGTTGCCATCCATGATGATGGCGACATGCCTTGGCACCGCCCCCTGGTTGTTCTTGTCCATGTGTGGGCGCCCAGCCGTCAAACGGCCATCAGGTCCGCTTCCTTGACCTCGAGCGCCTTGTCCACGTCACCGATGAACTTGTCAGTGATCTTCTGCAGCTCGTCAGCAGCGCGGCGCTCTTCGTCTTCGCTGATTTCCTTGGCCTTGGACAGCTTCTTCAGCTCGGCCAGGGCATCGCGACGCACGTTGCGCACCGCAACCTTGGCATCCTCGGCAACGCCACGCGCCTGCTTGGTGTAGCCCTTGCGGGTTTCCTCGGTCAGGGCGGGCATCGGCACACGGATGGTGGTGCCGGCGCTGCTCGGATTCAGGCCCAGGTCGGAAGTCAGGACGGCCTTCTCGATGGCGGCACCGAGATTCTTGTCGTGCGCGACGATCTTCAGGGTACGCGCATCCTCGACGGTGATCGCAGCGACCTGATTGAGCGGCATGTCGCTGCCCCAGGCCGGGACCTTGATGCTATCGAGAATGCTCGGATGGGCACGACCGGTACGAATGGAAGCCAGGTTGCGACCCAGTGCCTCCAGGGACTTGCTCATGCGTTCCTGAGCGTCTTTCTTGATGTCGTTGATCATTGTGCATCCTCCTCGATCAGGGTTCCTTCAGCGCCACCCACTACAACGTTCAGCAGGGCGCCGGGCTTGTTCATGTTGAAGACCCGCAGCGGCATGGTGTGATCACGGCACAGGCAGATGGCGGTCAGATCCATCACGCCCAGCTTGCGGTCGAGCACCTCGTCATAGGTCAGACGCTCGAACTTCTCGGCATGCGGGTCCTTGAACGGGTCGGCAGTGTACACGCCATCGACCTTGGTCGCCTTCAGAACCACGTCGGCATCGATCTCGATGGCGCGCAGGCAGGCAGCCGAATCGGTGGTGAAGAACGGATTGCCGGTGCCCGCGGCGAAGATCACCACTTCGCCGGTCTTCAGGTGGCGCATGGCTTTGCGGCGGTCGTAATGATCGGTGACGCCGACCATGGAGATCGCCGACATGACGATGGCCGGGATGTTCGAGCGCTCCAGCGCATCACGCATGGCCAGCGCATTCATCACGGTCGCCAGCATGCCCATGTGGTCACCGGTGACGCGATCCATGCCGGCAGCGGACAGCGCCGCACCGCGGAACAGGTTGCCGCCACCGATCACCAGGCCGACCTGCACACCGATGCCGACCAGTTGGCCAACTTCCAGCGCCATGCGATCGAGCACTTTGGGATCGATGCCGAAATCTTCCGAGCCCATCAGGGCTTCGCCGCTAAGTTTGAGCAGAATGCGTTTGTAGCGAGGTTGGCGACCAGTGGTCTGCTGAGCCATTGCAAGTCTCTCCTGCGGCGATATGAAATTCTTGAGCAACGCGCCTGGGCGCTGCAATCATCCGGCACTTCGAACGTGCCGACGACCGTAGGTTGCACGGCCGCCTGTACATTTGTCGCCCCTAATTCGGCAAAGAGGCTGCACGCGCAAGCGGGCAGCCTCTCTGGGACAACTGGCCTAACCGCCGATTACTGCTTGCTGGCAGCAACCTGAGCGGCGACTTCGGCAGCGAAGTCGGTCTCGGCCTTCTCGATACCCTCGCCCACTTCGTAACGAACGAAGGAAACGACTTCGGCACCGGCTTTCTTGACCAGGTCACCGACCTTGACTTCCGGGTCCATGATGAAGGCTTGCTCGACCAGACTGGCTTCGGCCAGGAACTTGGCGATACGGCCTTTGACCATGTTCTCGACGATGTTTTCCGGCTTGCCGGCGATCTTCTCGGCGTTCAGCTGCAGGAAGATTTCCTTTTCCTTGGCAACCAGCTCCTCGGAAACCTGGTCCGGCGAAACGACGGCCGGGTTGGAAGCTGCAACGTGCATGGCAACGTGCTTGGCCAGTTCGTCGTTGCCGCCTTTCAGGACGACCAGAACGCCGATGCGGTGGCCGTGCAGGTAGGCACCAACGGTTTCGCCGGAAACGGCGGTCAGACGACGGATGTTGACGTTCTCGCCGCACTTGGCAACCAGGGCTTCACGAGCCGATTCGCGCGAGGCGATCAGCGGAGCAGCGTCGGTCAGGTTCTTCTCGAAGGCTTCATCCAGGCTTTCCTTGACGAAACCTTTGAAGTCATCCTGCAGAGCCAGGAAGTCGGTCTGCGAGTTGACTTCGATGATCAGGCCACGACCACCTTCGACGCGAACGGCGATGGAGCCTTCGGCGGCGATGTTGCCGGCCTTCTTGGCAGCCTTGATGGCGCCGGAAGCGCGCATGTCATCAATGGCTTTCTCGATGTCGCCACCAGCGGCAACCAGGGCCTTCTTGCATTCCATCATGCCTTGGCCGGTACGCTCGCGCAGTTCTTTAACCAGGGCCGCAGTAATCTCTGCCATCTTGAAAATCCTCTCGGTAGGTCTTCAACCAAATCAAATCTTTGAGTGGCAAAAAGGGGGCCTAGCCCCCTTCTTGCACAGCGCATAACGCTAAATGCTTGGCGTTACCGCTTAGCCTTCGGCGCTCTCGACTGCGGCTTCTTCGACGAACTCCTCAGTCGCGCCGCCAGCGTTGCTGCGACCACGGATCACGGCGTCAGCCATGGCACCCATGTACAGCTGGATGGCGCGGATGGCGTCGTCGTTACCCGGGATGATGTAGTCAACGCCTTCCGGGCTGCTGTTGGTATCGACGATGCCGATGACCGGGATGCCCAGCTTGTTGGCTTCGGTGATAGCGATGCGCTCGTGGTCAACGTCGATCACGAACAGAGCGTCCGGCAGACCGCCCATGTCCTTGATACCACCCAGGCTGCGATCCAGTTTTTCCAGATCACGGGAACGCATCAGGGCTTCTTTCTTGGTCAGCTTGGCGAAGGTGCCGTCCTGGGACTGGGTTTCCAGCTCGCGCAGGCGCTTGATCGAAGCACGGATGGTCTTGTAGTTGGTCAGCATGCCGCCCAGCCAGCGGTGATCGACGAACGGCGAGCCGCAACGAGCAGCTTCTTCGCGAACGATCTTGCCAGCGGAACGCTTGGTGCCGACGAACAGGATCTTGTTCTTGCCAGCAGCCAGCTTCTCAACGAAAGCCTGGGCTTCGTTGAACATCGGCAGGGTTTTTTCGAGGTTGATGATGTGAATCTTGTTGCGCGAGCCGAAAATGTACTTGCCCATTTTCGGGTTCCAGTAACGGGTCTGGTGGCCGAAGTGCACACCGGCCTTCAGCATATCGCGCATGTTGACTTGGGACATGATAGTTCCTTGATAAGTCGGGTTAGGCCTCCACGCATCCCAGTTTCCAACCCTCGAACTTGTCGAAAGGCACCCAGGAAACCGTGTCGATACGTGTGTGGGTTTAGGCTTTCGGACGTAGTGCCCGTAAAGCGGCGCGTTTTATACCACACAAAGCAGCCGCAAGCTACAGGATTCAGGCTGCAAGTAGAGGCGAACCCCCTGCACCGGCGACCACCGCGCTCAGCTTGCGGCTTGTAGTTTGAGGCTTGCAGCTGCCTTTTTGGGGCTTGCGCCTCGTAGCTGCTAAGATACTCCCCTTTTCCGTACGCGCCCGAGAGCTTCATATGACCGTCACCATCAAATCCGCCGAAGAAATCGAGAAAATGCGCGTGGCCGGCCGCCTGGCCGCCGAAGTGCTGGAGATGATCGGCGAGCACGTCAAGCCGGGCGTGACCACCGAAGAGCTGGACCGCCTCTGCCACGACTATATCGTCAACGTACAGCAGGCCATCCCCGCCCCGCTCAACTACAAGGGCTTCCCAAAGTCGATCTGCACCTCGATCAACCACGTGGTGTGCCATGGCATTCCCAACGACAAGCCGTTGAAGGATGGCGACGTACTGAACATCGACATCACCGTGATCAAGGATGGCTACCACGGCGATACCAGCAAGATGTTCATGGTCGGCAAGGTCGCCGAATGGGCCGAGCGTCTGGCCAAGGTCACTCAGGAATGCATGTATAAAGGCATCGAACTGGTCAAGCCGGGCGCACGCCTGGGCGATATTGGCGAAGTGATCCAGAAGCATGCCGAGAAGAACGGTTTCTCCGTGGTCCGCGAATACTGCGGCCATGGCATCGGCGCCGTGTTCCATGAGGAGCCGCAGGTGCTGCACTACGGCAAGGCCGGCACCGGTATGGAGCTCAAGGAAGGCATGACCTTCACCATCGAACCGATGATCAACCAGGGTCGCGCGGAAACCCGCCTGCTCGGCGACGGCTGGACTGCGATCACCAAGGACCGCAAGCTTTCCGCACAGTGGGAACATACCGTGCTGGTCACCGCCGATGGCTACGAGATCCTGACCCTGCGCAGTGACGACACTCTGCCGCGCACGTCCGCCTGAAACACAACCGCAACGGTGCGCAAGTCGCACCCTATGCCCTATATAAAGGAAGGCAATTGCATGCCGCAGATGGACCCCGAACTGTTTGACCGAGGTCAGTTCCAGGCCGAGCTGGCGCTCAAGTCCAGCCCCATCGCTGCATTCAAGAAGGCCATCCGCAGCGCGCGTGAAGTCCTTGATGCGCGCTTTCGCGAGGGTCGCGACATTCGCCGCCTGGTCGAGGATCGCGCCTGGTTCGTCGACCAGATCCTGCAGGAGGCATGGAAGCGCTTCGCCTGGAGCGAGGACGCCGATATCGCCCTGCTCGCCGTCGGTGGTTACGGCCGCGGCGAACTGCACCCCTACTCGGATATCGACCTGCTGATCCTGCTCGGCAGCGACGATCACGAGGTGTTCCGCGAGCCCATCGAAGGCTTCCTCACCCTGCTTTGGGATATTGGCCTGGAAGTCGGCCAGAGCGTGCGCTCGGTGGATGAATGCGCCGAAGAAGCGCGCGCCGACCTGACGGTGATCACCAACCTGATGGAAAGCCGCACCATTGCTGGCCCGGAACGCCTGCGCCAGCGCATGCAGCAGGTCACCAGCACAGAGCAGATGTGGCCGAGCAAGCACTTCTACCAGGCCAAGCGCGACGAGCGCAGAGCGCGCCACGCCAAGTACAACGACACCGAATACAACCTCGAGCCCAACGTCAAGGGCTCGCCCGGCGGCCTGCGCGACATCCAGACCGTGTTGTGGGTGGCCCGCCGCCAGTTCGACACCCTCAATCTGCAAGCCCTGGTCGGCCAGGGCTTTCTGCTGGAGAGCGAATACGCCCTGCTCTCCTCCAGCCAGGAGTTCCTGTGGAAGGTGCGCTACGCCCTGCACATGCTGGCCGGGCGCGCCGAAGACCGCCTGCTGTTCGATTACCAGGCGAAGATCGCCGCTCTGTTCGGCTATCAGGACGGCGACGGCAAGCGCAGCATCGAACACTTCATGCAGAAGTACTACCGCGTGGTGATGGCCATCTCCGAACTGTCGGATCTGATCAACCAGCACTTCGAGGAAGTCATCCTGCGTGCCGGCGAAAGTGGCCCGGCAACGCCCTTGAACAGTCGCTTCCAAGTGCGCGACCGCTACATCGAGGTCACCCACCCGAACGTCTTCAAACGCACGCCGTTCGCCATCATCGAAATCTTCGTGCTGATGGCGCAGCACCCGGAGATCAAGGGCGTACGCGCCGACAGCATCCGCCTGCTACGTGACAGCCGCCACCTGATCGATGACGAGTTCCGCAAGGACATTCGCAACACCAGCCTGTTCATCGAACTGTTCAAGTGCAAGGAAGGTATTCACCGCAACCTGCGGCGGATGAACCGCTACGGCATTCTCGGCCGCTACCTGCCGGAGTTCGGCCATATCGTCGGGCAGATGCAGCACGACCTGTTCCACATCTATACGGTCGATGCGCACACTCTCAATTTGATCAAGCACCTGCGCAAGTTCCGCTGGCCGGAGCTGGCGGAGAAATTTCCGCTGGCCAGCAAGCTGATCGAAAAGCTGCCCAAGCCGGAGCTGATCTACCTCGCCGGCCTCTACCACGATATCGGCAAGGGCCGCGGCGGCGATCACTCCGAACTCGGCGCGGTGGATGCCGAAGCCTTCGCCCGCCGCCATCATCTACCGGCCTGGGACGGCGCACTGATCGTCTGGCTGGTGCAGCATCACCTGGTGATGTCCACCACCGCGCAACGCAAGGACCTCTCCGACCCGCAGGTGATCCACGATTTCGCCCAGTTCGTTGGCGACCAGACGCACCTGGATTACCTCTACGTGCTGACCGTGGCCGACATCAACGCCACCAACCCCAGCCTGTGGAATTCCTGGCGCGCCAGCCTGCTGCGTCAGCTCTACACCGAGACCAAGCGCGCCCTGCGCCGCGGCCTGGAAAACCCGCTGGATCGCGAAGAACAGATTCGCCAGACGCAGAGCGCCGCCCTGGACATCCTGGTGCGCGGCGGTACCGACCCGGACGACGCCGAGCAGCTATGGAGCCAGCTCGGCGACGACTACTTTCTGCGCCACACCGCCAGCGACGTGGCCTGGCATACCGATGCCATTCTCCAGCATCCCAACGATGGCGGCCCGCTGGTACTGATGAAGGAAACCACCCAGCGCGAATTCGAGGGCGGTACGCAGATCTTCATCTACGCACCGGACCAGCATGACTTCTTCGCCGTGACCGTGGCGGCGATGAGCCAGCTCAACCTGAACATTCATGACGCGCGGATCATCACTTCCACCAGCCAGTTCACCCTGGATACGTATGTCGTGCTGGATGCCGACGGTGGCTCGATCGGCGACAACCCGGCGCGAATCCAGCAGATCCGCGCCGGCCTGATCGAAGCACTGAAGAACCCCGACGACTACCCGACCATCATCCAGCGCCGGGTACCGCGCCAGCTCAAGCACTTCGCCTTCGCCCC
The DNA here is from genome assembly GCF_002439135.1 of Pseudomonas sp. UBA6323. Taxonomy (NCBI): domain Bacteria; kingdom Pseudomonadati; phylum Pseudomonadota; class Gammaproteobacteria; order Pseudomonadales; family Pseudomonadaceae; genus Pseudomonas; species Pseudomonas sp. UBA6323. The sequence continues at coordinate 93,458 of NZ_DJSX01000050.1, forward strand.
GCAGGTGACCATTCATAACGACGCGCAGCGGCCGGTGACCATCCTCGAGCTGACCGCCCCGGACCGCCCCGGCCTGCTGGCACGGATCGGACGCATCTTCCTCGAATACGATCTGTCGCTGCAGAACGCCAAAATCGCCACCCTCGGCGAGCGCGTCGAAGACGTATTCTTCATTACCGACGACAAAGGCCAGCCGCTGTCCGACCCCGAGTTCTGCGCGCGCCTGCAGGAAGCGATCATCGCCAAGCTCGCCGAGCCAAGTGCCCCGAGCACGACGCAGATCACCTTCTGAGCAGCTGGATGCGGCGGGCGCCGCACCCTGGACCGGAGTCAGATCCTGAAGCTGTCCACCAGTTGCTTGAGGCGGCGGACCTGCTGATCCAGCTCGGTACAGGCGCTGAGGCTGGACTGCAGGTTGCGCACGCCATCCTGGTTCAGCGTGTTGATCTCGGTGATGTCCATGTTCAGGCTCTCGATCACCGAGGTCTGCTCCTCGGTGGCGGTGGCCACTGACTGGTTCATGCCGTCGATTTCACCGATGCGATGGGTCACCCCGCGCAGGTTCTCGCCGGCCTGCCCACCGATGCGCACACTGTCGTCACTGAAGCGACGACTCTCGGCCATGGTCGCCACGGCGTCACGGGCTCCAGCCTGCAGTTGCTCGATCATCTGCTGGATCTCCAGCGCCGAGCTCTGCGTGCGCTGCGCCAGGTTGCGCACCTCATCGGCGACCACGGCAAAACCTCGCCCGGCCTCACCGGCACGCGCCGCCTCGATGGCGGCGTTGAGCGCCAGCAGGTTGGTCTGCTCGGAAATGCCCTTGATCACATCGAGAATCTGGCCGATGTCGTTGCTCTTCTCGCTGAGCAGTTCGATATGCCGACCGGAAGCCTGGATCTTCTCCGACAGCTCCCCCATCGAACTCAGGGTCCGTTCCACCATGCCCTGGCCTTCCTCGGCGTCACGGCGCGCATCACTGGCCTGCACGGAAGCATCGGCAGCATTGCGCGCGATCTCCTGGGCGGCTGCACCGAGCTCGTTGATCGCGGCGGCGACGCTGTCGGTGCGCGCGGCCTGTTCACTGGAGTTACCCATGGAGGCATTGGACGCCTGCACCACGGTGCTGACCCGTGCATGCACCTCGCGGGTCGCGGAGGCCACTTCGCGGATGGATTCGTGAATACGCTCGACGAAGCGGTTGAAGGCCCCCGCCAACTCACCGAACTCGTCGCCGGAGGCGATCGTCAGGCGCTGGGTCAGATCCCCCTCACCTTCGGCGATGCCGCCCATGGCGTGGCTCATCACGTGCAGCGGACGCAGCAGGATACGGATCAGCGCACCAAGCAGGATCAGGATGGCAACCACGCCGATGATCGTGACCATCAGCGCAGACACGCGAAACTCGCTGAGCGCGGCGAACGCCTTGCCCTCATCGACGGATAAACCGACGTACCAGCGCACGCCCGACAGCCCCTTCACTGGCAGGAAGGTGACCAGACGAGCGCTACCCTCGATGGACGAAGCATCCTGCAGGCCAGGTTGCAGACGTGGTGCACCGCTGGGGAATAGGTCCGCCAGGGTCTTGAGCACCAGGCTCTTGTCGGGATGCACCAGCACCGTGCCCTTCTCGTCGACCAGGAAGGCGTAGCCCATGCCGCCGAGATCGAAGGAATTGAGGATGTCATCAACCGTCTGCAATTTCAGGTCGCCGCCGACCACACCCTGCAGGGCACCGCCAACGCTGACCGGTCGGGTGATGGTGATCAGCAGACCGTCACGCGGATCGGCCGCCAGGTAAGGCTCGGTAAGGCCTGGCCCGCCGCTGCCCACCGCACTCTTGTACCAGGGACGCTGACGAGGATCGTAACCGGCAGGCAACTCGCTGGCCGGGAACTGGGTATAGGTGCCGTCAGCCTGGCCGAAATAGGCATAAAGGAAGGCCGATGCGATGCTGCGATGCTGCAGGTTGCGGCGCAGTGGTTCGGGCGAGCTGTCGTCCTGGACAGATTCGGCGAGGTTATCCAGCAACTGCATGCGCCCATCGAGCCAGTGCTGGATGTTGCCAGTGGAGACGATTCCGACGTCGTTCAGATAGTTGGACAGATTGTCGCGGATCGCATTGCGTTGCAGGTAATCGTTATACAAGGCAAATGACGCGAAAGCCGCGATGACCACCAGGGAAGCAGCCAGCATGATCTTGTGACTGAATTTGAGGGTGCGCATGGAGAGAACTCGCCGGAAGAAGGGATGAACGGGTGACATGAGGATTATCGGCTGAGCGTGTGCCGTCTTGAGCTACACAGGCATCGGTTTGGCGACCTAAACGGATGGAAAACGGACGGACAAAGGGAATTTCCCCAAAGGGCCTGCCGTGCTAGTGTCGCCAGCTTTGTCGCCGCCTCATAAAGGACCCGTCGGATCATCATGAACCACGCCCTCGCCCAGTTGCAGCCCTACCCGTTCGAAAAGCTCCGCGCCCTGCTTGCCGGCGTGCAACCTGCCGCCGACCGCTCGCCGATCGCCCTGTCGATCGGCGAGCCCAAGCACCGCTCACCGGACTTCGTCGGCCAGGCCCTGACCGCCAACCTCGACAAGCTGGCTGTGTATCCGACCACCCTGGGCCTGCCCGAACTGCGCCAGAGCATTGCCAACTGGTGCGAACGCCGTTTCGGCGTGCCGGCAGGCTGGCTGGATGCCGCGCGCCACGTGCTGCCGGTCAACGGTACGCGCGAGGCGCTGTTCGCCTTCACCCAGACGGTGGTCGACCGCGATGCCAGGGGCCTGGTAGTCAGCCCCAATCCGTTCTATCAGATCTACGAAGGCGCCGCGTTCCTTGCCGGTGCCGAGCCGCACTATCTGCCGTGCCTGGAAGCTCACGGCTTCAACCCGGATTTCGAGGCAGTGCCGGCAGAGGTCTGGCAACGCTGCCAGATCCTGTTCCTCTGCTCGCCCGGCAATCCCACCGGCGCGCTGATCCCGGTCGAGACTCTGAAAAAACTGATCGCCCTGGCTGATGAACACGACTTCGTCATCGCCGCCGACGAGTGCTACAGCGAACTGTACTTCGACGAAGATACTCCGCCTCCGGGCCTGCTCAGCGCCTGCGCCGAGCTGGGCCGCAGCGATTTCAAACGCTGCGTGGTGTTCCATAGCCTGTCCAAGCGCTCCAACCTGCCGGGCCTGCGCTCCGGCTTCGTCGCCGGCGACGCCGGGATCCTCAAGGATTTCCTGCTGTACCGCACCTACCATGGCTGTGCCATGCCGGTGCAGACCCAGCTGGCCAGCGTAGCGGCCTGGAACGACGAGGCGCATGTGCGTGCCAACCGTGATCTGTATCGTGAGAAGTTCGATGCGGTGCTGAAAATTCTGGCCCCGGTAATGGACGTTCAGCGCCCGGACGGCGGTTTCTACCTGTGGGCTCGCACGCCGGGTGACGACACCCTGTTCACCCGCGACCTGTTCGCCAGCGAACACGTGACCGTGGTGCCGGGCTCGTATCTGTCGCGCGAGGTCGATGGCGTCAATCCGGGTGCCGGACGCGTGCGCATGGCGCTGGTCGCGCCCCTGGCAGAATGCATCGAGGCCGCCGAGCGCATCGCCCGCTTCATTCGCGGCGCCTGAAGCCCTCTATAGTCGTGGCTAAAGCCCCTCCCCCAGGAACCTGGCATACGGAGGGCCTGAGCCCGTAGGGCGGGTGCAACCCGCCCCCTGCCCGCTGCCGAGGCAGGGCCCGGCGGATTGTTCGCTTCGCGCCTGAATCCGCCCTACGAATGAACGCGGGCGCCTCAGCTATTGTGTAGACGCGCCTCGGCGATATCCAGATCGCGCAGAATTTCGGTCAGCATGTCGTCATCCAGCTCGTTGTCCTTACGCATGCGGTACAGCTCCAGCCGCTGAGTGCGCAGTGCCTGCAGACGCAGGCGGTACTCCAGACGATCCACTTCGCGCTGCTGCTCCCGCGACTCCTCGCCGTCGCGGGCACGCTCGAGCAGGTCGCGGTATTCGCTCATCAGCCGGGCCTTGACCTCCGCCGAGGAAATCGCGCCCTCGGCATTGGCCGCGCGCTCGTCCTCGGATTCCAGGTAGCGAATCGCCGACTCCAGTATCACTGCACGATGACGATTGAGTTCACGCTCGCGCAAGGCCGCATTGTCCTGAGGCAGGCGCGGCAATATCCGCGGTAAAGCCACACTGGCCACCAGCAGCGAGAGCAGGATCACCCCGGCGGCGAGCAGAATCAGCAGATCACGCTGGGGAAACGCCTGGCCACTGTTGAGCAGCAACGGCAGCGACATCACGCCAGCCAGGGTTACCGCCCCACGCACGCCGCCCAGGGTCAGCACTGCGCTCAGCGCGATACGGGACTGCCCGGCGAAACGCGTCGGCTCGCCACGCAGGCGGCGCACCGCCCCGGAAACCCGCCAGTAGCCGTAGACCCAGACGAAACGCAGCAGCATCAGAATCGCGTAGATCGCCACCACCATGCCTAGCGCCTCGAGGGCGAACAGCCAGGGCGCCTCATGCATGCCCAGCGCGGCATCGAGAATGTCAGGCAACTGCAAGCCGAGCAGCAGGAAGATCAGGCCGTTGAATGTGAACTCCAGTAAGGTCCAGACGCTGCGATTGAGCAGGCGCGTGGAGGTCTGCCTGGGCAGCAGATCGAGGCGGCTCTGCATCATCCCTGCCGCCACTGCGGAAAGAATACCGGACAGCCCCAGATGCTCGGCGGCGACATAGGCGGCGAATGGCAGCAACAACAGCAACAGTACGTGCGGTGCTGGGTCTTCCCAGCCACGGGCGATCATCCAGGCGCGCAAACGCCCCAGCAGGTAGCTCAGGGCCACACCAACGGCCAGGCCACCGAAGGCCACCAGCACGAATTGCACACCAGCGTCGGTAATCGAGAACACCCCGGTCAGGGTCGCTGCCACGGCGAATTTGAACGCCACCAGGCCCGAGGCGTCGTTCATCAGCGCCTCGCCCTGCAGCAAATTGTTCAAGGTGCTCGGCAGGCGCCCATGGGTGATCGCCGACACCGCCACGGCGTCGGTCGGCGACAACACGGCGGCCAGCGCGAAGCAGGCAGCGAGTGGCACCTGAGGCAACAACCAGTGAATGAAGTGTCCGGCGCCAAGGATGGTGAAAAACACCAGGGCGAAGGCCAGCAACAGGATCGGCGTGCGCAACTGGCGGAACTGCCCCTTGGGCATTCGCCAACCATCGACGAACAGCAGCGGCGGGATGAACAGCAGCAAAAACAGCTCAGGCTCGAGGCGCACATGCAGCCCCAGCACGGGTATCGCCAGCAGCGCGCCGATCAATATCTGCAGCAGCGGTAGCGGCAACGGGATGAACTGAGCGGTAATACGGGTGCCACTGACCACCAGTAGCATGGTCAGGATGGTGTAGAGCAGTTGCATGGGACCAACCTCGATGGAGCAGGCCCCATTCTAGAGGCTTGCTTGCCTTTGGTGCGAGCCACCCGGCCGCCGACGCCACAACGCAGACGCTACCCGGCGCTCATGGCATAATGCTCGGCCAAAATTTCGAAGACAGACCGCGCCCGCCTAGTGGGGCGCCAGCAACATAGGAAGTGCAATGAGCTACGTCCTCTACGGCATCAAAGCCTGCGACACCATGAAGAAGGCCCGCACCTGGCTCGATGAGCACAAGGTCGACTACGCCTTTCACGACTACAAGAGCGCGGGCATCGACCGCGCCAGCCTGGAAAAGTGGTGCAACGAGCACGGCTGGGAAACCATCCTAAACCGCGCCGGCACGACTTTCCGCAAGCTCGATGACGCACAGAAAGCCGACCTCGACCAGGCCAAGGCCATCGACCTGATGCTAGCCCAACCGTCGATGATCAAGCGCCCGGTACTCGATATGGGCGGCAAGACCCTGGTCGGTTTCAAACCGGATAACTACCAAGCCGCGCTGGCCTGAACAATCTCACCCCGATTTCGTTGCAAGGAACCCATCTATGAGCACCTCCCTCTTCAGCATCGCCTTCGGCGTTGGCACCCAGAACCGCCAGGGCAACTGGCTGGAAGTCTTCTATGCACTGCCGCTGCTCAATCCGACCAGCGAACTGGTGGCCAAGGCCGCCGAGAAGCTCGGCTATCAGGGCGGCAACCAGGCCATCGCCTTCAGCACTGCACAAGCTGCCGATCTGGCTGAAGCGCTGAAAGGCGTGGACGCGGCTCAAGCGGCACTGCTGACCCGCCTGGCCGAAAGCCACAACCCGCTGGTCGCCACTTTCCTGGCTGAGGATGCTGCACCGACCAGCACCCCGGAGGCCTATCTCAAGCTGCACCTGCTGTCGCATCGTCTGGTCAAGCCACACGGCCTGAGCCTGGCGGGCATCTTCCCGCTGCTGCCCAACGTCGCCTGGACCAGCCAGGGTGCTGTCGACCTGAACGAGCTGGCCGAGCGTCAGCTGGAAGCGCGCCTGAAGGGCGAGCTTCTGGAAGTGTTCTCGGTGGATAAATTCCCGAAAATGACCGACTACGTGGTGCCGGCTGGCGTACGTATCGCCGACAGTGCTCGCGTGCGCCTGGGTGCCTACATCGGCGAAGGCACCACCGTGATGCACGAAGGTTTCGTCAACTTCAACGGCGGTACCGAAGGTCCGGGCATGATCGAAGGCCGTGTCTCCGCTGGCGTGTTCGTCGGCAAGGGATCGGACCTGGGCGGCGGCTGCTCTACCATGGGCACCCTGTCCGGCGGCGGCAACATCATCATCAGCGTTGGCGAAGGTTGCCTGATCGGCGCCAACGCCGGCATCGGTATCCCGCTGGGCGACCGCAATACCGTGGAAGCCGGCCTGTACATCACCGCCGGCACCAAGGTGAACCTGCTCGACGAGGGCAACGCCCTGGTCAAGGTGGTCAAGGCGCGCGACCTGGCTGGCCAGCCAGACCTGCTGTTCCGTCGCAACTCGCTGACCGGTGCCGTGGAGTGCAAGACCCACAAGTCGGCCATTGAGCTGAACGAAGCCCTGCACGCTCACAACTAAGAGGCAGCGCCAAGCTGCAAGCTACAAGCCGCAAGCGTTGCGGCTCGAACTTGCAGCTTGCGGCTTGAAGCTCATGGCTCTCAACTCCCCCTGGCGTGCCGATTTCCCCGGCATTCTCGCTCTCGCAGCCGAAGGCCAGACCTATCTGGACAGCGCCGCCACTGCGCAGAAACCGCAGGCGGTGCTGGACGCTCTGCTCGGCTACCTGGCCAGCGGCGTTGCCAACGTGCATCGTGCCCAGCACCTGCCAGGCGAGCGCGCCACCCGCACCTTCGAGGCGACACGCAGCAAGGCTGCGCAGTGGCTGAATGCGGCCAGCGCCGAGGAGATCATCTTTACCCGCGGCAGTACCGAATCGCTGAACCTGCTGGCCTACGGCCTGGAGCACCTGTTGCAACCCGGCGAGCAGATCGTTATCAGCGCGCTAGAGCACCACGCCAACCTGCTGCCCTGGCAGCAACTGGCCAAGCGCCGGGATCTGGAGCTGGTGATCCTGCCGCTGGATGATACGGGGACGATCGATCTGGATCAGGCCGCCCGACTGATCGGCCCACGCACCCGCCTGCTGGCGGTTTCGCAGCTGTCCAACGTGCTTGGTCGCTGGCAACCGCTGCCCGAACTGCTGGCCCTGGCGCGTGCGCAAGGCACCTTCACTGTAGTGGATGGGGCCCAGGGAGCGGTGCATGGTCGGCATGATATGCAGGCGCTGGGCTGCGACTTCTACGTGTGCTCGTCGCACAAGCTCTACGGCCCCGACGGCGTCGGCCTGCTTTACGGGCGAAGCGAGGCGCTTGGCCAACTGCGGCATTGGCAATTCGGCGGCGAGATGGTGCTCGACGCCGACTATCAGCACGCGCGCTTTCGCCCGGCGCCGCTCGGTTTCGAGGCCGGCACACCGGCCGTGTCCGCCGTGATAGCACTGGGCGCTGCGCTGGATTGGCTGAGCGGTTTGGATGACGCGGCCATGGCCCGGCATGAAGCGGCCCTGCATGCCGAACTGCTGGCCGGTCTGCAAGCCCGTGACGGCATTCGTCTGCTTGGCCAGCCGCAGTTGGCGCTGGCCGGCTTCTGCGTCGACGGCATCCATAACGCCGACCTGGCGCACCTGCTGACCGAACAGGGTATCGCCGTACGGGCCGGTCACCACTGCGCCATGCCACTGATGAAAAGCCTGGGCCTCAGTGGTGCGATTCGTGTCTCGCTCGGCCTGTACAACGATGGCGAAGATCTGCAGCGATTCTTCAGCGCCCTGGATAGTGCTTTGGAGCTGCTTCGATGAACACCACGAACGCCCCCTGTGGGAGCGGACTTGTCCGCGAATGTCGTATTCGCAAGATTCGCGGACAAGTCCGCTCCCAAAATTCGGCCTGTGCTGCCGCGAAGAGTGTCAGGGCATGCCACTGACCGCTCAGGCCCAACAGGCTCTCGAGGCCTTCGCTTCCTGCCCCAGCTGGGAGCAGCGCGCGCGCCTGCTGATGCAATGGGGCGAGCGCCTTGAACCACTCAGCGATGAAGAGCGCCAGGAACACAATCGGGTGCATGGCTGCGAAAGCCTGGTCTGGCTCGTCGCCGAGCGCCGCGACGGGCGGCTGCACTTTCGTGCCAGCAGCGATGCCCGCCTGCTGCGTGGTTTGCTCGCGGTGCTGCTGGTACGCGTCGAAGGCTTGAGCGATACCGAGTTGGCAACGCTCGATCCAGCCGACTGGTTCAACCAGTTGGGCCTGCAGCGCCAGCTATCGCCCTCGCGCAGCAATGGCCTCAATGCCGTACTGCAACGTATACGCGAGCTTGCGGGTCGATCAGCCTAAAACCCATTCGTCGCGAGGCGCGACTGCTAAAGGAAAACTGCCGACACGCCATCGCGTAGGAGCACCGCCGCGGGCGAAGCTCTTACGATCAGGTGAGCGAGTCGCCGTTGCCCCGCTCTCGCAACGTCAAGCCGCGCAGAAAATTGCGCAGAATCTGGTCACCACACTCGCGGTAGTGCTTGTGGCCCGGCGCGCGGAACAAGGCGCCCAATTCGGCCTTGGTCATCGGCAGATCGGCGGTTTGCAGAATCGCCTGAATATCATCGTCGCGCAGCTCGAAAGCCACACGCAGCTTCTTCAGGATCAGGTTGTTGCTCAGGCGTTTTTCCACCGGCAAGCGCGGCCGACTTTCATCCTTGCCACGCTTGTGGAACACCAAACCTTCGAGCACATGAGCCAGCAGCACATCGCTGCAGGAGCGGTAACCCGGCTCATCCTCACGCAGCAGGCAAGCCGGGATCAGCCCCGGCTCGACGGGATAGTCCGCCAACTGGCAGAACGCTTCCAGCGTGCCGTCGCTGACATCCAGCAGATAGCGCAGGCTGCGCAGCACATCGTTATTGAGCATGCAGAAAATTCTCGACGGAATAAGGTCGGCAGCTGCGGCTCAGTTCCGCAGCGCCTCGGCCGGGGCGCCCGGTTTCCAGTCATCGGCGTTACCGGAATTGAGCGCCTGCTGCAGACGCTGTAGATCGCCACGCTCGGCAATTGTACGCAACCCGGCATTGAACAGGCGCAGCAACCGGGCGCTCTCGGGATCGTCGTTGCGAAACAGCATGCGCAGTGGCTCGGTATTCAGCTGACGCGGATGATGAACGATGCTGCCGCGTTCCAGCGGAAACAGACGGCGCAGCATCGCATACCCCACCGCCCGGTCCTGCGGGTGCAAATCGATCCGGCCTAGTTGCAACAGCCGAAAGCCGATGTCGTCGTTGCGCGCCTGCTCCACCTGCAAGCGCCCCTGCTGCAGCGCCTCATCGAAAACCGGCCCGTAGGAGTAGCCGAGCGTGACGCCAAGACGGTAACGCCTCAGATCATCGATGCTCTGCCAGTCCATTGGATGATCGACGCGGTGAAACAGGACGATCTCGCCGCGCACCATCGGGTCGCTGCAAATGGCATAGCTGAGTCGGCCAGGGGTGCAACTGTAGGGCATGATCGCGTCCAGCTGACCTTGCTGCAGCATCAGCACGTTACGATCCCAGGGGTAATAGAGAAATTCGACGCGATAACCCGCCTCGTTGAAGATGGCGCTGATCAGGCGCCCCAAGGCCCCTCCGTCCAGGCGGGACCGGTCGACATAGGGCTGCCAATCGCTGGTGCCGATGCGCAGGGTCTTTGGCGCTTCATGTGCGGTGCCGGCGCTCACAGTCAGGCTCAACAACAGCGCAGCGAGCATCCTTGCCCACGCTGCACGCACGACCTGACGGCCAAACCAATCTGTCACAACTCACCTCATGCACATTGCTCGAAGCATCCGTGCTACACAAAGAACGGGCGCCATACGCCCGCAAAGATCACTGCTACTGACGCTCTGCCGGGCGACGCGCCCCGGCCACCAGTTTGTCCACCAGCCTGGCCGCCGCGGCCATGCCGAAGCTGGCGGTGACCATCATCACCGCGCCGAAGCCCCCGGCGCAGTCGAGTTTCACCCCTTCACCGACGAAGCCCTTGGCCTGGCACACCGTGCCATCGGGCTTGGGGTAGCGCAGTTGCTCGGTGGAGAACACGCAGGGCACGCTGTAAGTGCGGCCCGGCGTGCGGGAAAAGCCATAGTCACGGCGCAGCATCGAGCGCACCTTGGCCGCCAGCGGGTCGTTGAAGGTCTTGTTCAGGTCGGTGACCTGAATCTGCGTCGGGTCGACCTGCCCGCCCGCACCGCCGGTCGTGACGATCTGGATCTTGCGGCGCTTGCACCAGGCGATCAGCGCGGCCTTGGCCGGCACGCTGTCGATACAATCGATCACCCCGTCGAGCTGCTCGGTGATGTACTCGGCCATGGTCTCGCGGGTGACGAAATCGGCGACGGCGTGTACCACGCAAGCCGGGTTGATAGCGCGGATGCGCGCAGCCATCTCGTCGACCTTGGCCTTGCCCACGGCCCCTTCGACGGCATGCACCTGGCGATTGGTGTTGGTGATGCAGACATCGTCCAGGTCGAACAGGGAAATCTCGCCAACCCCCGAGCGCGCCAGGGCCTCGGCCGCCCACGAGCCCACGCCGCCAATGCCGACCACCGCCACGTGCGCCGCAGCCAGGCGCTGATAGCCCTCCTGGCCGTAAAGCCGGGCTATGCCGCCGAATCGCTGATCGTCTGTATTCATTTATCCCCCTGCTGGACGGCGCGCATTATAGAGATAGCACCCTGCCCACCCAAGCCTGTCATGCAGGTCAACCGTCGCCTGGCGAAACAGGCGGCATGACAGCCAATGCGCCACGCGGCGCGCCTGATGACCTGATCGGTAACGACTTTTGCTTTAAGATGGCCGACCTTCACGCCAGCCGCCGTACCGGAGCCGTAATGACCGCCACCCTCTCCCCGACCCTGGAACTCGCCTTCGACCTGATTCGTCGTCCATCCGTGACCCCGGTCGACGAAGGCTGCCAGGAACTGATGATGCGTCGCCTGGCTGCTTGCGGCTTCGAAGTCGAGCCCATGCGCATCGAAGAGGTGGAGAATTTCTGGGCCAGGCGCGGTGGTGACGGCCCGGTATTGTGCTTCGCCGGTCACACCGACGTAGTGCCCACCGGCCCACTGGACGCCTGGCAGTATCAGCCGTTCGACGTGCGCATCGATGACGACGGCATGCTCTGCGGCCGTGGCGCAGCGGATATGAAGGGCAGCCTGGCGAGCATGATCATCGCCGTGGAGCGCTTCGTCGCCGACTATCCGAACCACAAGGGCGCCATCACCTTCCTGATCACCAGCGACGAAGAAGGCCCGGCCCAGCACGGCACCAAGGCGGTGGTCGAGCGCCTGCGCGAACGGGGCGAGCGTCTGGACTGGTGCATCGTTGGCGAACCGTCGAGCACCACCCTGCTCGGTGACGTGGTGAAGAACGGCCGTCGCGGCTCGCTCGGCTGCACTCTCACCGTCTATGGCAAACAAGGTCACGTGGCCTACCCGCACCTGGCGAAGAACCCGATTCACCTGGCTGCCCTGGCACTGGCCGAACTGGCCGCCGAGCACTGGGATCATGGCAACGATTACTTCCCGCCGACCAGTTTTCAGGTCTCCAACCTCAATTCCGGCACAGGCGCTACCAACGTCATCCCCGGCGAACTGAAGGCGGTGTTCAACTTCCGCTTCTCTACCGAATCCACCGTCGAGGGCCTGCAGCAGCGCGTCACCGCCATCCTCGACAAGCACGGCCTGGATTACCACCTGGAGTGGGCGCTATCCGGCCTGCCCTTCCTCACCCAACCGGGCGAACTGCTCGATGCCGTGGCTGCCAGCATTAAAGGCGTCACCGGCCGCGAGACCACGCCGTCGACCAGCGGCGGCACCTCCGATGGGCGCTTTATCGCCACCCTGGGCACGCAGGTGGTCGAACTCGGCCCGGTCAACGCCACCATCCACCAGATCAACGAACGCGTGCTGGCCAGCGACCTCGACCTGCTGACCGAGGTCTACTACCAGACCCTGGTCAAGCTGCTCGCATGAAAATCCATGAATAAGCCTGCTGCGCACACCGATAGCTGCGTTGGGCGGTACTCGCTCCTCGCCTATCTATTCGATATGTCTCGTCGCTGCGTTCCGTCCGCCTTGCTCTCGGCGCGCTCGCGACGGCCTATTCACGGATTTTACGCATGCTGATCTGCCCCCTCTGCCAGACGCCGCTCGAGCACAGCGGCAACGGCCTGGCCTGCGAAAACCGCCACAGCTTCGACCGCGCGCGGCAGGGCTACTACAACCTGCTGCCGGTGCAGCACAAGAACAGCCGTGACCCCGGCGACAACGCCGCCATGGTCGAGGCGCGCCGACGTTTTCTCGACGGAGGCCACTACGCACCGCTGGCCGCGCGCCTGGCCGCACTGGCGGCCGAGTACAAACCGGCGCGCTGGCTGGATATCGGCTGCGGTGAGGGCTACTACACCGAGCAGATCGCCAGCGCCCTTCCCCACGCCGACGGTTATGCTCTGGACATTTCCCGCGAGGCGGTCAAACGCGCCTGCAAACGCGCGCCGCAACTGAGTTGGCTGGTGGCGAGCATGGCTCGCGTGCCATTGGCCGATGCCAGTTGCGAGCTGCTCGCCAGCGTGTTCAGCCCACTAGACTGGAGCGAGGCCAAACGCCTGCTCGCCCCTGGAGGAGGCCTGCTGCGCATGGGCCCGACCCGCGTGCACCTGATGGAGCTACGGCAGAAGCTGTATGACGAGGTGCGCGACTACGACGACGAGAAGCACCTGGCGCTGATTCCGCCCGGCATGCACCTGGCGCATAGCGAGACCCTGCAGTTTCCGCTGCACCTGACCCAGCCCGAAGCCCGCGCCGACCTGCTGGCCATGACGCCGCACGGCTGGCGCGCCAGTGCCGAACGCCGCGAAGCGGTGATCGCCGAACCCTTCGAAGTTACCGTCGCCATCCGCTACGATTGGATCGTCAAAACTCAGGAATGAACCCATGCGCCAACCGGATATCGAGATCTACCTCAAAGACGCCGAACGCGACGCCGTGGCGCAATGGCTGGGTGAAGCCCTCGGCCCGTGCAGCGACTGGCAGCAAAAGGGCCAGACCTTCAAGTGCAAGGCCGGCGACGTGCCGGTGACCTGGCTGCCAAAAGCTGTGGGCAAATGGCACAGCCTGTACCTGGAAAGCGACGCCACGCCCTGGGCCGACGACCTGGCCTGCGCCCGCGCCGCCCATGCCGCGCTTGGCGTACAGGTGCGCTGCGCCCCTGGCACCTGGGTGGAAGACGAGAGCGACGAAGAAGCCGACCGCTGGATCAAGGTCGATGCCGACGGCGAAAGCGAGATCATCTGGCGCACGGACTGAACGCAAGGCCACTCAGGGCAACCGTTTCAATTGCAACGCCAATTTCAACCCGACCGCCAGGCGTCTCGGGTTAGTCCGTATCTCCGCCGAGCAGGGCGGCCGCCCCCTAACCCGGCAGCTGCCACTTTCCCGACGTCAGCCGGTCGAAGCTGAAGCCTTGGCAAAAAACCTCGATCGGAGCGACGTCCATGAACGAAGCCCAGAAAGCCGCAGCCGGCCTGCTCTACGATGCCAATCACGACCCCGAACTGCTCGCACAGCGGCTGCGCGCCAAGACCAAGTTGTTCAAGCTGAACGCTACCTGCCCGAGCGAGGTGCACAGCCGCGAGACACAACTGCGGGCGATCATCGCCAGCATTGGCGAAGACTTCGTCATCGAAGGCCCCTTCCACTGCGACTATGGCCACAACATCCGCATCGGCAGGCACTTCTACGCCAACGTCAACCTGGTGATCCTCGATTGCGCCAGCGTGACCGTGGGCGACAACGTGTTCATCGCCCCCAACGTCGGCATCTACACCGCCGGGCACCCACTGGATGCCCAGCGGCGCAATGCCGGGCTGGAGTACGCGAAGCCGGTGGACATCGGCAATAACGTCTGGATAGGGGCTGACGTATCGATTCTGCCGGGCGTGACGATTGGTGACGACAGCGTGATCGGTGCCGGCAGCGTGGTGAATCGCTCGATTCCGCCGGGCGTTCTCGCCGCCGGAAATCCGTGCCGGGTGATCCGGCCGATAACCGATGCGCACGGACTGCTGCCGGGCTGAGTCCTCGCGCCGAAGGAAATGCTGATAGCGGGCTGAAAGCCAGCCCGCGGATGAAAGGCACAAACGAAGAGGCCCGTCATCGACGGGCCTCTCGTTGGAGTCTGGAGCTCAGAGCGCGGAGACGTCTTCCGCCTGCAGGCCTTTCTGGCCCTGGGTCACGCCGAACTCGACCTTCTGGCCCTCGACCAGAGTGCGGTGACCATCACCACGGATGGCGCGGTAGTGAACGAATACATCCGCGCCGCTTTCGCGTTGAATGAACCCGTAACCCTTGGAATCATTGAACCATTTGACGGTTCCGGTCTCACGATCTGCCATTACCAACTTCTCCAAACTCGCTATGTTTTTATTGTCCCCGAAGGCGCTTTGACGGCTCGGTAAAAACGTTCTCTCAGCGTTCGCCACTCCCGGCAATCGAGCATGGAGCAGGTCAAGCGATTCGCGTTCTTGCTTGAGCCGAAGGCCGAGTATAAAGCATGAATTGTGACTGAAAAGGACTTTTTAGAGCCCACTCTTTCGTAGCCAGATGCGCTGTTCAGAGCGTTTTTTGTCGGTTTTTAGCCTGTAGATCGCGTAACTTTCTTCGCCTGCCACTGAACATGCCGCTGCCTTTCGGCATTGCGAAAAACCGGACATTTCGGCAAACGCAATCGTTGTCCTATATGGCGCCGTTGCGGTAGGCACTGCAGCATGGTGAAGCGTTCCTTCTTCCCCTTGCCGTCACGAATAAGGAATTCGTGTTTGGAGAAAACCCCATTCTTGAGGCGACAGCGAGGTCTGCAGCACTGCGCCGAGTCGGCATGGACAGTGCCCTTGGAAATCGAATAGGTTCTACCGGCAACCTCGTTTTACGGTCGCCCCCCTTGCGACGGCCTGGTCGTTTGGCGATGCAAAAGGATGATGCATGCGTGCAATGCTATTGGTTCTGGTCTGCCTGCTGCCCCTTTGGGCCTCGGCCGAGGAGGCGCTGGGCAGGATGATCGAGCGCTACAACCAGGAAAGAACCGACGATTACCTGCACAAGCAATCGCTCGCCTTTCTAAGCCACGAGATCGGCATACGCCTGCTGGAAAATCAGGACTACTGGCATCGATTGCCTACTTCCAGACCGCACTGGATATCGACCAGAACCTCGATCCTGATGATCCCTACCTCGGCGGCCGCTGGACGTATCTCGGCCAGGCCTACATGTTCGACGGCCAGTTCCAGAAAGGGCTCGAATCACTTCGAACAGCGCTGGAGGTGGACGAGCTGCACTATTCGGCCGAACATCTCAATATCGGCATCGCCAATGGCAACATGGGTTGGGCGCTGATCCTGGCCAGACAGTACCGACAGGCCAACGACCATCTACAGATCGCCTGTGCCATCTTCACCAGACAGCTGGGGGAACAGGATACGCAAACACTGGATTGCCACAAGAAACTGGATGTGACGCGCAAATATCTATAGCGAACCGGCTCGGGAGGTCGTGCGCAGCTTCACTTCAAGGGTATGAGCGAACATCATGTGAATCGCCGTCTTTCTGTTGTTTTTACTAGCGGGAGCATCTTCCATGGAATCCACAGAACGCATCTGGTCAGTCGCCAAGGCAACGGTAGAAGGCAAACCGATCATCTATAAATTCGTCGCCGACGCTCCGCCTTTGGACATCCAGCAAAAGATGCCCTGGCTGACGGTCATTTCCTGGAAGTACGAGGCGTCGGAAAACAACGGTTTGCCGTCGGCGCAGATCAACAAGGAGATGATTCGGCTCGAAGACGGGCTGGAGACGATAGGCGGCAGTGGCACGCTCTATCTGGATGCCTACACGGCAACCGGCAACGGCCTGAAGGAGTTCGTCTATTACATCGCCGACCGCGAAGCGTTCATGGCCAACGTCAACGAGGCGCTGAGCGATCACCCGGTCTACCCCATCGAGATCAATTTCTACGAGGACCGCGACTGGAGCGACCTGGCCAAGCTTCATCAGAGCATGAGCACCGTGCACTGACCTGCTGAGCGCGCCCCGAAACATCCTCTATTTCGACTTCAGCGAAACATGAGCGGGCCTGCTGGTCAGGCCCCTGGAGCGACTGGCGTCGACGAGATATTCAAGCGTGATGGACGGGCCAGGTAACGGCTGAAATGCGATGTCGCGATGGGAACTTCATCTCAGGTGATGCCTTCGTTTCAGGGCTATGCTCCACTCGCTCATTCCCACAGGTCGGAACCGCTATGGGCTATATCGCACGTCACTTCAAATGGCTGATGTTGGTGTCCGGCGTTCTTACCGCCACCATGTTCTACGGTCTGTTTGCGCCACAAGAAGCGCTGCAATCGATGTTCGGCGTATCCTTCGACGGGCCATTGCAATCTCTGGTTATTCGCAGCTGGTCGGCACTGGTCGGGCTGATGGGCGTACTGTTGATCTATGGCGCATTGAACGCAGAACACCGGACGCTGTGCGCCGTGATTGCAGCGCTGAGCAAGGCCGTCTTTGTGTCGCTGCTGATCGTTCATGGCCAGGCATATTTGGCCAAGGCTGCTGCGGCGGTGGTTCTGGACGTGCTGGTTATCGTGTTCACCCTGCTCTATCTGCTGAGTATGCGGCGACAGGCTATCGCTTGATGCGCCGCGGTCAACGCACATTCGCTTGCCTCGACGCGGCCTGTAAAGACCAGTAGTCTTCTTGCTGTCACAGTCGTCAGCGATGCTGCTGCGTTTCGCCCAGCACCGCTAAATTTCTGCGCCAGAGGCCCTTCTTGGAAACCACGGTCTTTCTCGCCGTCATCGCCGCTGCCGCCCTGCATGCCGGTTGGAACGCGCTGCTGAAGATCGGCCTCGACCGCTTTCTCACCGCCACCCTGATCCAGATCGGCGCCGGTTTGGTGGCGCTGTGCGCGTTGCCCCTGGTAGCACTGCCGCAGGTATCGGCCTGGCCATGGATTGCGCTGTCGGCGCTGCTGCACATTGGCTACAACTTCTTCCTCGCTCGCGCCTACCAGTAT